>JAYTGI010000001.1:0-8242 GCA_043733605.1 Demequina sp.
GATCTGCACGATGACCGCCTCCAGAGTGTCTTGCGGCACCTCATCGTGGTGGGCGGCGATCGCGTTGACCACGTCGGCCTGCTCGCCCGCATCCCGCGCGGCTCGAGCACCCAGTTGCGCGTGGGTGCCTTCGCGAGTTCCCGTCATCGCCTTACCGATGTCATGGAGGAAAGCCGCGCGCCTAGCCAACTCAACATCGGCGCCAATCATCGTCGCTATCGACCCCGCGAGCGTGGAGCATTCGACGAGGTGCGCCAAGACGTTTTGATTGAAGGAAGTGCGTAGCCGCAAGGCTCCAAGAAGTTCGAGGAGCGCAGGAGGGATGGGACCGACACCCGCTTGCTCCGCGGCATCGAGAGCGGCCTCCATGGCCCTGCGCGGTGCATCTGCGACGGCCTTCGCATAAGCGCTTTCCACACGGTGCGGCTGAATGCGTCCGTCCTCGATGAGCGCTTGGAGCGTCGCGACGGCGATCTCTCTACGCTCCACGTCAAAGGAGGAAACGTGCACGGCGTTGACGCCCTCGTCCACAATCACGTTGACCCCTGTCAATGCCTCGAACGCACGGATGTTGCGACCCTCGCGCCCAATGATGCGACCCTTCATTTCCTCCGAAGGGAGTTCGATGCGCGTGACGGCGGCCTGAGCGCTCGTTGGTGTGGCCTCGCGTTGCATGGCTTCAACCAAGACCTCCCTAGCACGCCTTTCGGACTCCGCTTTGGCCTTCTTAGCGTGCCGATGCGCATCGCGGGCAATATCCGCCTCGACGATCGACTTGAGGTGCTGCGTCAGCTCCGCCTTGGCCTCCGCGACCGTGAGTCCCGCAAGTGCGGCAAGAGCTTCGCCATGGGCACTTTCCAACTCGTCGCGTCGGGACGCGAGTCGCTTCTCGTCTCGCGCGACGGCTGCCACACGGTCTTCTAGCCCGCGCGAATAGCTCTGTGCGTTGCGCTGCTCCTCGGCGAACTGCCGCTCACGCAGGGCGGCACGCTCGTCGCGCTGCTGCGCCTCCGAGAACAGATCCTTGGCCTCGTCTCGGACCAGCCCAGCTTCAGCCCGAGCGGAATTACGCTCCTCGTTGGCTTCCCTTCGCGCGCGATTGACAACCAACAGCGACGCCAAGAGGAGCGCGAGCGTCGCAATAGTCACAATTGTTGTCTGCACGGCGCTCCCTCGCTATGGTCCGGCTACCTCACTATCGGCACGGATCAAGTCTCGCACGAGCCCGAACACCATTGATGCGGGGTATCCTTTGCGGCCCAGAAACCCGGTGAGTCTTCGAGCCTTCACCGCCGAATGGAGGCCCGACATGCGTCCCCACTTTGACTTTGCAAGCGCACGTGCAGACTCCAACTGAACATCCACCGTGATGTGTTCGAGCGCACATTCGATGTGGGCTTCGGAGAATCCCTTGCGTCGCAGTTCCGCGCAAATGACGCGCGGAGCCTGGCCCCGTTCCGTCTGTCTGGTGCGCGCGATCATTGCGGCGAGCGACTTGTCGTCGAGCAGACCCACCTCGACGTAGCGCGCGATGATCAACTCTGCAGTTGCGGGGTCGACGTCCTTCGCAATAAGTCTGGACCTCAGGTCGGCAGACGATCGCTGCGCACGGTCGAGCATCGATAAGGCTAAGACGCGAGCGCGCTCGGCAGGATCCGTCGTGGAGGATTCCTGCCGAGCGCGTGGTGTCATGACTCGAAGTCGGGCCTCCTAGAGGGAGGACGCCTCCTTGGCCATGGCAGCCTCGATCGCGGCGGTGCCGATCGCGGCGGTGCCGATCGCCGCGGTGTCAATATCCGCGGTGTCAATATCCGCGGTGCCAATATCCGCAGCGGCAACCTTCTTGCCCTTAGCGGGCACGTCAACCTCTTCGACCGCAACCACGGGGCCTATGTTCAACTTGTTCTTGATCTTGGTCTCGATCTCGATCGCGAGCGCGGGGTTGTCCTTGAGGAACTGGCGGGCGTTCTCCTTACCCTGACCCAGCTGGTCGCTCTCGTATGTGTACCAAGCGCCGGACTTCTTGACGAAGCCGTGCTCCACGCCGAGGTCGATGATTCCGCCCTCCGCCGAGATGCCGTAGCCGTACAAGATGTCGAACTCCGCTTGCTTAAAGGGCGGCGCCATCTTGTTCTTGACCACCTTGACACGCGTCCTGTTGCCGACGGGCTCGTTGCCCTCCTTGAGGGTCTCGATGCGACGAATGTCGAGGCGCACGGACGCGTAGAACTTGAGCGCCTTGCCACCCGTCGTGGTCTCGGGCGATCCAAAGAACACGCCGATCTTCTCGCGGAGCTGGTTGATAAAGATTGCGGTGGTGCCGGTGTTGGCGATCGCGCCTGTGATCTTGCGCAGCGCCTGAGACATGAGGCGCGCCTGAAGACCCACGTGGCTGTCGCCCATCTCGCCCTCGATCTCGGCCTTCGGCACAAGGGCCGCGACAGAGTCGATGACCAGAACATCGATGCCACCAGACCTGATGAGGATGTCGGCGATTTCGAGCGCCTGCTCCCCCGTGTCAGGCTGGGAGATGATCAGGTTGTCGATGTCGACACCAAGCTTCTTCGCGTATTCGGGATCAAGCGCATGCTCGGCGTCGATAAACGCGGCCACGCCTCCCGCCTTCTGTGCATTGGCGACCGCGTGCAGGGCCACCGTGGTCTTGCCCGACGACTCGGGTCCATAGATCTCGACAACGCGGCCGCGCGGGAGCCCGCCGATGCCAAGCGCGATGTCGAGCGCAATCGAGCCCGTGGGGATGACGGCGACCGCGCGGCGCTCGCTATCACCCATGCGCATCGCCGAGCCCTTGCCAAATTGCCTGTCGATCTGGCCGAGTGCCGCCTCGAGCGCCTTCGTCCGGTCAGGTGCCTGTGCCATGTGCTTGTCCTCGTCGCTCGTGCCCGCTTGCGCAGACTCTTGAACACCCGTGTGGTGCCATGTCGTACAGCACGACGCTATGACGCGCCTCTGACATTCGCGCTGGCGGTGTTCCCCTGGTGAGGATCACCCCAAGCGCTACGTCTTGGGTACGACTGTAATCGAACGCGTGTTCGAACGAAAGCGACACGCCGTACGAGTTGGTTGCGGCGCTTCAGGCGATTGCACCGCATGCGGCCACAACGGCGAACTCGCAGTTCTATCGTCGGCGGGGAATGAGGCGCTTGTCATCTACGCCCGACCTGACGGCGGGGGCGACGTCCATTTGATCGCACAAGGCGTGCCACACATCTCTGGGGGCAACGCCGCGCTCAAGGGCCTCATTGGCCGTAAGCGAATCGAGGTTTGTCAGTGCAAGCTGCTTGCACAGAGTCGGAGCATAGGCATCGCCGAAAGCCTCCACCACCGCCAAGCGGAACTCCGACAAGCGCACGAGCAACTACTACTTGATCGACCGCAGCAGTTCGGGGACGTTGTCAGGAATTGCAGGCATGACCGGCATGCGGCGCAATGACCGCGTGTCGATGAGGCCCTCGGCCATCTCGAAACGTACGGACACCTCGCGGAGGATGGCTGACATCGGCACGTCCAGTGCCACACTGATCGACGCGAGCAACTCGCTCGATGCTTCCTTCTGACCTCGCTCGACCTCGCTGAGGTAGCCAAGAGACACGCGAGCGCCCGAGGAGATATCCCTCAAGGTCTTCCGCTGTCCGAGACGGGCGTCGCGAAGCACGTCGCCAAGTTCATTGCGCAGGATAGGCATTCGTGCTCCCTTCATAAGGCTTGAATCGTGCATGTCCTATCCAACGCAGACTACCCCAGTACTGTTCCCTGCCTCAAGAATTCCTATCGCGGAACCAGGCCCGACAGGACTCGCGCCAATTGGTCGAGCGCAAGTGTGACGGCCTCACTCATCACATCGTCACGATTCCCGCCGAGGTGAAGAGTCTTCACCCAATCTGCGCCTGGCCCTACAACCGCGATCACCACGGTTCCCGGCGCGCGCCCCCCGTGCGGTTCGGGACCAGCGACTCCCGTCGTGGCAACCGCGACGTCGGCGCCGAACACGGTGAGCGCTCCTCGCGCCATCGCAATCGCGACGGCGTGCGCCACAGGGCCCTCGCGTTCGATCAGGAGTGCGCTCACTCCCAACGTGTTGATCTTGACGGCGGTGTCGTAAGCGACGATGCCACCCCTCACCACCGCCGATGCTCCAGGCACCGAAACGAGGGCCGCGCACACCATTCCGCCCGTCAAGGATTCGGCCGTCGCGAGCGTGACTCCTGCCTCCTTGGCGAGAGCGATGATGGCTGCCGCCTCAGGCGACATGACCGCCGTCTCCCATTGCGTCGGCCGTGTCCGCGACTGCGGAGCCCCCCGCGAGACGAACCGGGCGGTGCGACGATCCAGCGCGATGAAGCGCGGCCACTCTCCCGATCCGCCATGCGTAGTCGATGCCGGTTGCGACCGCAACGACGACCGACGCCACCAGCACCCACCAACCCAAGGCGCCAACCCAGGCGGCGTGGGTTGGCAAGAGCAACATGACAATTGCAAGAACCTGGAGCGCCGTTTTGAGCTTCCCTCCTGCTGACGCGGGAATCACGACGTCGCGGGCAACGGCCAACCGTCCGATCGTGACGCAGGCCTCCCTGATACCCACCACGATGAGCGGCCACCACGGCGTCTCTCCCTCAAATGCAAGCATGACAAGCGCGCCGAGCACGAGCGCCTTGTCAGCGAGGGGGTCTGCAAGCTTGCCAAAGGAAGACACGACTTCCCAACGCCGCGCAAGATAACCATCGAGCGCATCGGTCGCGGCAGCGACAACGAAGACAAGCCACGCGATCCAGCGCCACCGTTCTTGAGCACCGTCGTCGATCAGAAGGCACACCACCATGACGGGGACGGCCACAAGCCGCAACACCGTCAGCAGGTTCGGAACCTCTCTCACCACGTCATCACCCTAGCGGCGTCGTCGCCGCTCAGCGTGCTGGTGGGCGCACCGCGTCTCACCGTCAATACTTGACAGCATGTCCGACTCGCCGCGCGTGCCATTAGCCGCGTCCCGTGCGGCCGGCGTGGTAGTGCTCGCTCTCGTTCTTGGCGCCGCCATGGGTGCCGGCGGCACCTCCCTTTTCTCGACAGGCACTTCCGTCACCCCTCCCGCAATCACCACCACGGCGAACGCGCCAGCCGACAGGGCGCCTGCGCCGAGCCCCGAACTACCGCCGCCCGTCACCTTCACACTCTTAGCGGCGGGAGACGTCCTGCCGCATGCACCGGTTGTCTCGTCGGCGACGACCGCCACCGGACTCGATTTCCTGCCCCTAATGGCTCCCGTCGTGCCGTACATCGAAGGCGCCGACCTTGCCTTGTGCCACATGGAGGTGCCCGTGACTCCTGCTGGCACATCGCCTTCGGGCTATCCCATGTTCGCTGCGCCTCCCGAGCTCGTGCCAAGCCTCGCCGCAGCGGGCTGGGACGGATGCTCAACCGCGTCGAACCACAGCGTCGACCGTCGTGGCGCGGGAATAGCGGCGACACTCGACGCTTTCGCGGCAGCCGGATTGGGCGCTGCTGGCACCGCGCGCACCGAAGAAGAGGCTGCTAGCACGCAGATGTATGTGGTGCACGGCGCCGCCGGAGACATCACTGTGGCGCACATTTCCTTCGCCTACGACAGCCTCAACGGCCTTCCAAAGCCCCCCGGTCAACCATGGGCAGTGAATACCTTCAGCGCAGATCAAGCCGACGCCGCACCCATCATCGCGGCCGCTCAGCATGCCAGAGATCAGGGCGCGGACATCGTGGTCGCCTCGATTCATTGCTGCGTCGAGTACCAAACCGCGCCTACCGCCGCCCAAAGGTCCGTTGCCGAACAAGTGGCGGCGTCGGGGCTCGTGGACCTGTGGATTGGCCACCATTCCCACGTCCCGCAACCAATCGAGAAGCTCGCGGGCGGGCCAAACGGCGATGGCATGTGGGTCGCGTTTGGTCTGGGTAACTTCCTGTCGAATCAGGACACCCAGTGTTGCGTTGCCAACACGAACTCCGGGGTGGTCTTGACCGCAACGTTCACGATCGACGGGTCGAACAGGATAGACGTGGATGTCGAGTGGACGGCGATTACGGTCGACAGGCTGTCGAAACACACCATGCACGTGCTCACGGACGTTCCAGGCGGTGCGGGAAGGCTGAGCGCGGCCGAAGTGGCCGCGCGCCACGAGCGGGTGACAGCTGCGGTGGGTCCGGAGGCCCCTGAACGAACAAGTCCTGCCGCGCATTTGGCGTTAGGCGTGGACATGATCCCCAGAACGGGCGGCTCTCAGTAGCGAGACGCAGCGGGTCTCTACTGCAGCGGGTTACTACGAGCGAGCGCCTCGCGGCGAGCGTCGCTCGAACGGATTGTCGAACTCCTGAGGACGCGCCTCGATAAAGCTCTCCATGAACGGCAACCCCATCGACAAGACGGCCGAGGCCGGCTGGGCGACGCCGAACAGCCATCCCTGTCCATACTTCCAGCCACATTGCGACAAGAAGTCGGCTTGAGATTCGGTCTCGATTCCCTCGGCAATCGTCGCGAGGCCGAGCTCTCGTGCGAGCGCGCCGAGCGCGCGCGACACTCGCGCACCGGAGGGATCCTCTGGAATGCCTGCAACAAAAGACATGTCGAGCTTCACGCCCGAGACCGGCAGGTCTCTCAAGTACGACAGCGGCGACACTCCTGTACCGAAGTCGTCGAGAAGGATGGGGACCCCCGCATTGCGCAGCTCGGTGAGCTCGTGGCGAATGCGCGTGTTTGGCGCCACGAGCGACGCCTCGGTGAGTTCCACGACCAGCCTCTTGGGGCTTAGCCTGTGGCGCGAGATGGCACCCAGAACCGAGTTGGCGAATTCGCTGTCGCCCAATTGATCCGCCGACACGTTGAGCGAAACCCACACACCTGGCACGGGGAATTGGGCCACGAACGACGCTGCCTGCTCCACGAGCGCGGTTCCGAGTTCCGTCGCGAGCTTTCGGTCGTCGAGGAGCCCGAGGAATGCCCCAGGTAGGAGCAGCCCACGCGTGGGGTGCTGCCACCGAACGAGCGCTTCATAACCGACAACGGAGCGGGAGGCGAGATCCATGACTGGCTGATAGTGGAGAACCAGGTCCCCACGCTCGATCGCATGGGCCAGTTCGGCGCTCAGACCGGACTGGTGCTCGGTCGTCGGTTGCATTGATGGGTCGTAGACCTCTGTCCGTGACTTTCCAAGCGCCTTGGCCCGATACATGGCGGAGTCTGCCGCGCTCAGGAGGCTGGGAGCGCCGCCCGCGATCGTGTCGTCGTCCGCCATTGCGATGCCAAGGGAGCAATGCAAATTGATCTGATGCCTCTTTACCTGAAGCGGCCGCTTGAGGCCCTCGTGGATGGCCCCCGCGATCTCATACAACGCCTTGGAGCAATCGGGATCCTGCACCACGATGACGAATTCGTCGCCGCCGATGCGTGCGACGGTGCCGCGCCCCGCGGTCGCGGATCGCAAAACGCCAGCGACGTGAACCAGAGCGCTGTCACCCGCGGCGTGGCCGAAGCGGTCGTTGAGCCCCTTGAAGCCGTCGAGGTCAGCTGCGATGACACCCACCCTGGAGGTCGCGTCCGGCTGATCGAGCACTCGTTGCAGCACCTCTTGCATGAGGGTGCGATTGGCGAGACCGGTCAGTGGGTCGTGCATGGCCCTGTGGGCCATGAGTTCGGAGTGAAGGCGATCGTCTGTCGAGTCGCGCACCTGGACGACGTAGTGGTCAGGAGCGCCTCCCGCGTATCGCACGAGCGCGACGTCAAGAACTGCCCACACCACGTTTCCGTCGGCCCGCACGTAGCGCTTCTCCAGAGAAAAGTGGTTCTGTAGTCCGTCGTAAAGGCGCTGCAACTGTTCGCGTTCCGCCTGGACGTCGTGTGGGTGTGATAGAGCACTAAATGGGGTCCCCTTGAGCGCGGCCACAGTGGCGCCCATCATCGTTGCGAAGGCCCTGTTCACCGCCATCAGGCGCCACTCGAGATCAACGAGCGCCATGCCGACAGGCGCATTCTCCATCGCCCTGCGGAACTGGGCGTCCGAGCGGTCCAGCGCCTCGGCCGCCTCTTGAAGTCCAGTCGTGTCGATGAGCGTGGTGACCGTCACCGAGTCACCGTCGACAGCATCGGGAACCGTGCGAGACTTCACCTGAAGCCACCGGACATCTTCGCTGCCACGCCGACCTGGCACGCCGATCACGCGCGGCCTGACGTCATCCTTGCCCGGCGCGAACACCT
>JAYTGI010000002.1:0-8235 GCA_043733605.1 Demequina sp.
GACGTCGTCGAGGAGAGAGCCGCCACCGCCATGGCGCGCATGATTCGCGGCAGGTCCCGCCGCAGCAGGGAGTCGTCATGACACACCCCGTTGAACCCATCCTCAAGCTCGGCCAATTCACCAAGCGATTTGGCGACGTCGTCGCTAACTTCGACGTCTCTCTCGACGTCATGCCTGGCGAGGTGCACGCACTCGTGGGGGAGAACGGAGCGGGCAAGTCGACGCTCCTCAAGATGATCTTCGGCGTCTACGCGCCCGACGAGGGGTGGATGCTCGTCGACGGAAAGGAGGCGACTCCTGGCAGCCCTGCAGAGGCGAGGGCACTGGGGATCGGCATGGTGTTCCAAGACTTGCGACTCGTTCCCGCGCTCACCGTGGCCGAGAACATCGCGCTGGCTCTCGACACAGGTCCCATTCTCCGCATTGACAGGATCGTGGCCAAGGTCGCGGAGGCCTCCGATGCTTTCGGGCTAGGCGTCGATCCGCGAGCGAAGGTCCAGCATTTGTCGATCGGCGAGCGTCAGCGCGTCGAGATTCTCAAGGTGCTCATGACGGGCGCCAAGCTCGTGATTCTCGACGAGCCGACCTCGGTGCTCGCTCCTCAAGAGGTCGATGCCTTGCTTGGTGTCGTGAGGCACTTGCGCGACAAGGGCCTCGGCATCGTGATCGTGACCCACAAGCTGCGCGAGGTGCGCGCCATCGCGGACAGGGTCACCGTGTTGCGGGGCGGCAAAGTGATCCTCGCGGGAATCGACCACACGGACTACACGGATGACGCCTTGGTCGAAGCGATGGTCGGCAGGGCAGTCAAGCCGCTCGTCGCACCGAGGGAGCCCATCGCCGACGCCGATTTCCCCGCCTTGACGATGGTGGGAGTGAGCGCGAGGGGAGACAAGGGCCACGAGGCGCTCAAGAACATCGCGCTCGTGGTGCGACCTGGCGAACTCGTCGGCGTCGCAGGAGTTGCCGGCTCAGGGCAGCGGGAACTGTGCGAGGTGGCGACGGGGCTGCGCAGGCCATCAGCAGGCACCGTGACGATTTCCGGTTCGCCTATCGCTAGTCCCAAAGACGCCGTCGTCGCGGGCGCGGTGTCGATCCCAGAGGATCCGGTGGCCGACTCCGTCGTATCGAGGTTGTCGGTGCTCGAACACATGGTGCTCGATGGGCGAAAGATGCCAAGGCGCGGGGTAGGAATCGACTGGCCACTCATCAGGGGCAGGACCGAGGCCGTCAATGAGCGACTTGGTCTCAACATCGCGCCGCGTCACCGCAAGCTCGCTGACTTCTCAGGTGGCAACATCCAAAGGGTCATCCTCACCAGGGAGCTCGGCGCCGAGTCGACACTCGTCGTCGCCGCGTACCCCAGTAGGGGTCTCGACGCGGCAAACGTGCGCCGAACTCAAGAAGTCCTGCTCGAGGCGAGGGGTGCAGGCGCAGGGGTGCTCATGGTGTCGGAGGATCTCGACGAGTTGATGTCGATGGCCGACCGCATCGTCGTGATGCATGGCGGCGAGATCTCCGGCGTGGTCGACGCTCAGGACTTTGACAGGCGCGTGCTCGGTCAGCTCATGGTGGAAGGCGCCGCGTCGTGACCGCCATCGGGGCCCAGCACGACTGGTCCCAGCGCACTCGTACCGCGGCCGTGACGGCCGTTCCGCACGCAGTGCGGTGGGGCGCAGCCATCATCGGCGCCCTGCTGATCTTTTCCGCGATCGTGGCCTTCAGGGGAGCCAGTCCAATCACGATGTATGCCGACATGTGGCAATCCACGTTCGCACGACCGCGCTCGGTCAGCGAGATCTTCGTCCGGATGGCGCCGATTGCTCTCGCTGCGCTAGCGGTAGTGGTGCCGGCACGCGCTGGGATGATCAACGTGGGCGGCGAGGGTCAAGTGGTGCTCGGGGGGGTAGCGGCGGCGGGTGTCGCACTGATGGCGGACAAGACCCTTCCAGGCGAACTCGTGGTCGTGCTCATGGTGATCGCCGCGATGGTGGCGGGAGCGCTGTGGGCGGGGATAGCGGCCGTGCTGCGTATCGTCTTCAACGTCAATGAGGCCGTCACGACCCTGCTGCTGAATTTCGTTGCGCTCGACCTCCTGCTCTTCCTTATCTACCAGCCGTGGCGCGAGTCTGCGGCGGCGCAACCCGCGACGCGCGAACTGAACGCCTCAGCGAAATTGCCGCTTCTTGGCTCGACAGGAGTGCACATCGGAATCCTGTTCGCTGTGGTTGCCGTCGTGGTCGTGTGGTGGGTGCTCGCAAAGACCCGCTGGGGATTCCTGCTCCAGGTGGTTGGCGGCAACCCCGAGGCCGCCAGGCGATCGGCGCTTCCAGTGACCGCGCTCGTGTTGAGCGCTTTGCTCGTTGGCGGGGCGCTTGCGGGCCTTGCGGGAATGGTGGAGTTCTCGGCGATCGAGTACAAGCTCAGGCCGGGCTTTGGCGCCCAGCTCGGATACATCGGATTTCTCGCAAGTTGGCTCGCGAGGCACAAGCCGGGGCCTGTGCTGATCGCGGCCTTCGCGCTCGCGTCGCTCTCTGTGGCTGCCGACAGCCTTCAACTTGACTCCGGGTTGCCCGCTGCAACCGTCAACATCCTCACCGCACTGCTGCTGATGGCGGTTCTCGGGTGGACCACCGTGAAATCCTCGGCGAAAAGGAAGAAGTCATGAGCATCCTGCTTGATGTGGCAACGGGTGGCGTGCGCGGTGGCACCTCGATCCTGTACGCGGGCGTGGGGGAGACGGTCTCGGAGCGTGCGGGAGTCATCAATTTGGGCACGGAGGGGTCGATGCTCGCGGGGGCCTGTGCGGCCTACATCGTCGCTGCCGAGACGGGAAACCCGTGGGCGGGAGTGCTCGTTGGCGCCCTGGCGGGAGCACTGCTCTCGGCGGTTCACGCCGTGCTCGTTGTCAAGAGGGGAGCGAACCAATTCGCCTCCGGACTCGCCGTGCTGTTCTTGTCGCTTGGGCTCACGTCCCTCTTCGGCTCCAAATTCGTTGGCCGCACCATCACGCCGTTCGAGGTGTGGGAGATTCCCGGACTGAGCCGCATCCCCGTGCTGGGGCAAGTGCTGTTCGCACATGACCCCCTCGTGTACGTGAGCTTCGTGATGATTCCGCTGGTCTGGTACGTCATGTTCCGCACGCGCCTTGGCTTGCTTGTGCGCACCGCGGGGGAGCGCTCGGAGGCGCTCGAGGTGCACGGATACAAGGCCTCGACGGTGCGTATGGGAGCGGTCATCGCGGGAGGGTTCTTCGCCGGAATTGGCGGGGCCCACTTGTCCATCGCCTACACCAACTCATGGTTCGAGAACATGGTGGCCGGACGTGGATTCATCGCGGTGGCGCTCGTGATCTTCGCGAGCTGGAGCCCCATGAAGGTCTTTGGGGGTGCCTACCTCTTTGGCGCCGCCCTCGCGCTAGGCCCAGCGCTTCAAGCGCGCGGCATCGGCGTCAACCAATTCGCGCTGCACGTCATCCCGTTTGTACTCACGATCGCCGTGCTTGCGGCGCTCGGCAGGCGCACCATCTCTAGCGCGCCTGCCGAGCTTAAACGGGTGTTCGAGAACGCGCCCTCAGGCCCATAGGCACACATGGTGCCCACAGACTACAGACACGAGCAGTCCGCTCACTCCCGGGAGATTGCAGCCTCCCGGCCCCCGCACTACGCGACCCACAGGGCCGTGATGATTGGAAGGAACCCCATGTCTCACCGTACTCCCAAGCTTGCCCTCGCCGCCTTGGCGGCGGCGGTCGCCTTGACCCTTGCCGCATGTACGGCCCCCGCCGATTCGGCTGCCCCCGCGCCACCATCGGTGTCTGGAGCAGCCGCAAGCGCCCCTGGAGCGGGTGGCTCCGCCATCGGCTTCATCACCGTGGGTCCCAAGGACGACTACGGCTACAACCAGGCGGTGATCGAGGCGTCCGCGGTCGTGGGCGACGCGTTCCCTGCCATGGAGATTCTGACGGCGGAGAACGTGCCCGAAGATGACTCTGCCGTTGCCACGATGGAGCAAATGATCGACCGCGGCGCCAAGATCATCTTCGCGACGTCTTATGGCCACCTCGATGCCGCCGAGAAGGTTGCCGCGGCGCACCCAGATGTGGTCGTGATTCAGCAGGGCAACTCGATCGCTGGCGACATTCCAGCGAACTCCGGTACCTACTTCGGCACTGTCTACGAGCCGATGTACCTGGCAGGGATCGCGGCAGGTGCGGCAACAAAGACCAACACGCTCGGCTACGTCTACGCGTTCCCCATCCCGCAGACGATTGCCAACATCAACGCGTTCGAAATGGGCGCCAAGTCCGTGAACCCCGAGGTCAAGACGATCACCGTCAGCACGTCGTCATGGTGCGATCCCGCGGCTCAACGCGAGGCCGCGAATTCGCTCCTCTCTCAAGGAGCGGACGTCCTCACTCAGCACCAGGACTGCACCAAGACCGTGATCGACGCGGCCGAAGCCGCGGGCGTCTACACGGTGGGTTACCACGCCGATGCTTCGGCGCTCGCTCCCAAGGGCTGGCTCACTGGCGCGGTGTGGAATTGGGGTCCTCTCTACACGGATATCGTGCAGAACATCGTCGATGGCCACTTCACCGGTGGTCCCTACAACGCCAACTACCGCGTCGGCTACAAGACGGGTACCAACCCCTTCGTCTTGGCCCCGTACGGGCCGTCAGTCACGCAGGAGACGAAGGACCTCATCGCCGAAAAGCAGGCGTGGCTGGCCACGCCTGACGGCTCACCCTTCGTCGGCCCCTTGGCAGGCCAGGACGGAACCGAGATGGTGGCCGCTGGTGTGATCCCGTCCTACGAAGAGATTGACGGCATGGGCTACTTTGTCCAGGGCGTCATCGGCAACCTGGCCGGTTAGCAATGGCAAGCCACCTCGGCGGCGCTCGCGTCGCGGACACGACCCCGTACGCCTGGCCCTACGACGGTGACCTGGAGGGTGCGGCGACAGCCGTGCTCGTCATCCAGCCCTCGTCGCCGTGGCAGGGAACCGTGGACGAGGCCGCGTTCGTGGCGGCCGCCGAGGTGGCGAAGGCCGTGGAGACGGCGGGGGGACAGGTGCTATCCCTCCGCACCGCGCATCCGCCGTCCCACGTGCAGGGAAGCCCGACGCCGGGGCTCCCGGTGGGCGAAAAGGTCTTCGGCTCGGCAGGGATCGATGGCTTCTATGCCAGCGGCCTCGAGGCCCACTTGCGTCGCACGGGAGTCAAAAGGCTCCTGCTGGTGGGTCTCGGCTCCGAGACGTCGATCCACTCCACGATGCGCACAGCGAACGACATGGGCTTCGAGTGCCTGTTTGTCACCGATGCTTGCCAGCCCTACGACCCATCCCTCACACCGCACACCGTCTCGATGATCGAGATGTCAGGTGGAATCTTTGGAGCCGTCGGCACCGCGTCAGCGGTCGTTGCGGCGTTTGACGAAAGGAATCAGTCATGACCGTCGCCACCACCCTCGGCACCGTCGTCCCATTCGGTACCGTCGCCGCAGAGCCCTATGCCTGGCCGTATAACGGCGAGTTCTCGCCAGCCACCACGGCCCTTATCAACATCGACTGGCAAGTCGACTTTTGCGGTCCGGGAGGTTACGTGGACCGCATGGGTTACGACCTCAACCTCACCAGGGCCGGGCTCGCGCCTACGGCAATCGTGCTCGCCGCGGCGCGTGCCGTAGGAATGCATGTGTTCCACACCCGTGAGGGCCACCGTCCCGACATGAGCGACTTGCCTCCCAACAAGCTGTGGCGCTCCGAGCAGATCGGAGCCGGTATCGGTTCGGACGGGCCGTGCGGCCGCATCCTGACGCGCGGCGAGCCCGGCTGGGAAATTGTTCCCGAGGTGGCGCCGATCGACGGCGAGATGATCATCGACAAGCCAGGAAAGGGCTCCTTTTACGCGACGGACCTGGACCTGTTGCTACGAACCAAAGGCATTACTCACCTGATCTTCACGGGAATCACCACCGACGTGTGCGTCCACACCACGATGCGTGACGCCAACGATCGCGGCTACGAGTGTTTGCTCCTCACCGACTGCACGGGCGCTACCGACGTGGGCAATTACGAGGCGGCGCTCAAGATGGTCACGATGCAGGGAGGGGTGTTCGGGGCGATCGCGCCGTCTTCTGCCCTGTTGGCAGCGATGGGCCAGGGTGGCTCCTAATGCGTGGCACGCCCGCGTCGTGGGACGACGCGGTCGGCTCTCTCGAGATCGCGTCGCTCCGTGGGCGTTACGCGCGCGGTGACTTGCGACCCGTCGATGTGGTTGCCGTTGCTTACGCGAGGATCGAGGCCTACGCGGACCCGGCGCTCTTTATTTCGCTCACTCCCGTCGGTGAAGCGATGGCCGCGGCCGAGGCGCTCGGTGTCTTCGATCCCGAACGTCCGTTGTGGGGAATCCCATGTGCGCTCAAGGACAACATCGACGCCGCAGGATTGCCGACGACCCTCGGTTGCCCCGAGGTCGCCTTCTCTCCAGGCGCCGATGCTCCCGCGGTCGCGGCCCTGCGCGCGTCGGGGGCGATCATTCTTGGCAAGACGAATCTCGACCAGTTCGCCACGGGCCTCAATGGCACACGTTCTCCCTACGGCACACCGCGGTCGCCTTTCGATCCCGGGTTGATCCCAGGAGGTTCGAGCTCTGGCAGCGCAGTGGCGGTCTCGGCGGGGATCGTGAGCTTCGCGCTCGGAACCGACACCGCTGGTTCTGGGCGCGTTCCCGCAGCACTGGGCTCGATCGTCGGTCTCAAGCCGAGCAGGGGCCTGGTGAGTTCTCGCGGTGTCTACCCTGCATGCGCGAGCCTCGATTGCGTCAGCGTCTTCGCGCTCACCGTCACTGATGCGGCGGTGGTGCTCTCGTGCATCGGCGGTCTTGACAGGGACGACCCGTATTCGCGGCCTCTTGCGGCGGTGACTGTGCCGGTGCGCGCGCGCTCGTTGCGGGGGCGCACGCTCGCGGTACCGGCAGGCGTGGATGACGAGTTCTTTGGCGACGCGGGCTTTGGCGCTGCATGGCTTGAGGTGCTTCGAGTGCTTGCGTCCGAGGGCGTGTGCGTCGTAGAGGTCGACCTCGGCGGCTTCTTTGCCGCTGGCGCGATGCTTTATGGGGGCGCATGGTTGGCTGAAAGGTATGGCGCGTTGCGCCCGCTCTTGGATGCCGCGCCCACGAGCGCCGACCGGACGGTCGCGGCGGTGGTGTCGAGAGGTGCCGAAGTCACGGCTGCCGACGTGTTCGCTAGCCTGCGGACGCTCGAGGGTCTCAAGCGCGACGCGCACGCGCTGCTCGGCGCCGTCGACGCATTGCTCGTACCTACCATCGGCGGAGTATTCACCGTCGAGCAGATGCGCGAAGAGCCCGTCGCGAGGAATCAGCGTTTGGGGCGCTTCACGACGTTCACCAACCTTCTCGATCTTGCGGCGGTCTCGATTCCGGCTGGCTTCGCGGGAGCGGTTCCCTTCGGGATCACGATCCAAGCCGCAGCGGGCGGAGACGTGGGACTCATGGGGCTCGCGGCGTCGATTGAGCGGGTGATGCGTGTCCCGCTGGGCGCGCCTCGTTGGGGCAGGGCGCTCGAGGCTTCGGTGCCGATGCGTGGGGCTCCGCGCCCGATTCTCGCGAGTGAGCGGGCCACGGCTTCGATGACGGCGGCCGACGCGTCTTTCGAGGTGGCGGTCGTCGGCGCGCATTTGAGGGGTCAGCCGTTGCATCCACAACTCATCGATTTGGGTGCGCGCTACGTCCGGGAGGCCCGCACGTCGGCGGACTACCGTCTCTACGTGTTGCCTGCCACCGTTCCAGCGAAGCCAGGGCTGGTGCGCCGCGCGGCGGGAACGGGCGCAGCAATCGAGGTGGAGGTCTACGCGCTCGGCGCGGAGGCACTCGGCGTCTTCCTCGCGGGGATACCGTCGCCGTTGGGGCTAGGGCGCATCGGTCTCGACGACGGTTCGGAGTGCCTAGGCTTTGTTTGCGAGGATGTGGCGACAGTGGGCGCGACGGATATCACGGAGCTTGGCGGCTGGCGCGCGTTTGTCATGGCTAACCCTTAGTCCCGAGCGCGGCGACAACGAGCGGCGAGAACGAGCGGCGAGTCTCGGCGCGGCGTGTCGCGACCTGATAGCATGGAAACGCTCGCGACGTGCGAGTTCTACCTGCATACCGAGCGGGTCGGCAAACCGCTGATCCTCGGTGGAGATGAGCAGAGCCCCCCTTAGCGCTGGCGCTCT
>JAYTGI010000003.1:0-2993 GCA_043733605.1 Demequina sp.
GCGGGAGCGACGGTGGCATCCGGTTCTGGAGCGTCGTCTTCAAAGGACGATGAGGAAGTTGTGGTCTGGGGCATGAAAACAGCCTAGTCGTGTCGTGGACCAACGGATCCTGAGCGCGCCTCATCGATCAACAAGTCGAGCAGCGCGTGGGTCGTGGCCATGGGATTGGGCAGATTGACCACCTCAAGGTGGCCGTGATCGGTTTCACGATCAAGAACGATCGATGACCATCCGGCCGCATCGACTATGTCGGAGCGCAGCGCCACCATGCGCCCGCGCAGCCACGCCCTCGTGGTCGTCGGCGGTAGCGAGATCGCCGATTCGACCTCTTCATCGGTGGTCAGGCGCGTCACCGCCCCAGCCGCAGCGAGTCTCCATGCAAGACCGACGCCGACCTCGCTCCATTGCACATCGGCCGCCTTGAGCCTGTCGTCGTCCCACGCCGCGGGCACGGCCACACCCTCGGCATCGATCGAGCCGTAGCGGTCCCTCATACGTCCCATGAGTTGGAGCTTGGCGACCCACTCGACGTCCTTCGACGCTGAAAAGAGATCGCGGCCAAGAGCATCGAGGACCGACTCCCACGTGGCGATGACTGCGGCGTCCTCCGCATCGGCGACGTGGTCTCGGGCAATAGTCAGCAAGGCGCGCTGCACGTCGAGCGCAGTACCTGTCTCTCCCGAAGCGAGAGCCAGCCTGTGACGCATCGCGACGTCGTGAGAAACAGCGGATACCTCCGTGACGGGGTCGGCAAGAACCAGCGAATCGAGCCGATCGTCTCCCGCCTCGATCGCCGTGAGGATGAGCGACGTGGTGCCAACCTTCAGGTAGGTGGGCACCTCCATGCAGTTCGCGTCCCCGATGATGACGTGCAAGCGCCGCCACTTGGTACGGTCAGCGTGCGGCTCGTCCCTCGTGTTGACGATGGGCCTGCGCAGGGTGGTCTCCAGACCCACCTCGGCCTCCATGTAGTCGGCCCGCTGAGACATCTGGAAGCCCGCAACTTCGCCATACGCTCCGATGCCAACGCGACCGGCTCCGATGATCACTTGCCTGCTGACCAGGTGTGGGGTGAGGCGCCGCGCAAGCTCTTCAAAGTCCACAGAGCGCTTCACCAGGTAGTTCTCGTGCGTGCCGTAGCTCGCGCCCTTGCCGTCGACGTTGTTCTTGAAGAGCGCCACCGAGCCGCCATCGGCGTTGAAGGTCTCGGCGGCCGCCCTCGCGATCCTGTCGCCAGCCACGTCCCACACCACGGCGTCGCGCGCGCTCGACACCTCCGGCCCCGAGTACTCGGGGTGGGCGTGATCAACATAGAACCTCGCGCCGTTCGCGAGCACGGCGTTGAGGTGAGCAGGGTCTTCCCAACTCCCGCGCCTGCGGCGAAGCGTTACCTGACCGCGATCGGGGTCGTATTCGTGGGCTTCGGTCAGCATGTCGGCCGTCGCATGAACACGCGAGCGCCGCGATCCCCTCAGGTCCATGAGCGGATCCTCGCCTCCGTAGTCCCAGCGCGCCGTCGCGCCCGACGCCCACTTCCTGCACGAGGCCACAAGTTGCGAAGACAACAGAATGGGGTTCGCCCCAGGATCCTGAGGATCCGTGATGCCGTACTCGGTCTCGATCCCGACGACGCGCATCAGTACTCGCCGAACTCCCGTGCGGCGACCGATCGCGCCTCGACGAGTTCCTGATCACACGCGGCCAACAGGTGCGGCGTCGACAGCCCCCGCTCACCGCCGCCGATGACGTGCTTGATCGCGCGCGTCTTGGCGCGGTCAACGACGTTGCGAAGCAGCGCGCCCGACATGTACCTGGCCGCATCCTCGTGGTGGAACAGCCGCGCCACGGATGCGGCGATCATCGTGTCGACCGTCGCCTTGCGATCTCCGCCGTGCGCCGCCACCTCACCCGCATCGAGAGGCAGGGTCTGCGTCAGGTACTTGCCCATGATGTCGATCGATGCCTGAGGATCCGGTCGCGACACCTCGATCTTCACGTCGAGGCGACCTGGACGCAGGATTGCAGGATCGATCATGTCTTCGCGGTTCGAGGCGCCGATGACGATGACGTTCGACATCGACTCGATGCCGTCGAGCTCGGTGAGGAGCTGAGGGACGATCGTCGTCTCCATGTCCGAGCTCACGCCCGAGCCACGCGCCCTAAACAGCGCGTCCATCTCGTCAAAAAAGATGACGACGGGTGCGCCGCTGTGGGCCTGCGCCCGCGCACGCTCAAAGATGGTGCGAATGTATCGTTCCGTCTCGCCCACGTACTTGTTCAGTAGTTCGGGGCCCTTGACGGACAGGAAGTAGCTCCTGTCGGATCCGCTCGCGACCCCGAGCGAGTGCGCCACCGCCTTCGCGATCAGCGTCTTTCCACAACCGGGCGGCCCGTACAACAAGAGTCCACGCGGCGGCTGCAACGCGTGCTCCCTGTACAGTTCCGGGTGCGTGAGCGGGAGCTCGATCGCGTCCCGGATGCGCTCGATCTGGGAAGTGAGTCCACCAATAGACGCGAAGTCGACATCGGGCACCTCTTCGAGCAACAGCGCCTCGACGCCCGTGCGCTCGACCTTCTCCGATGCAAATCCAGTGCGCGGGTCAATGATGACGGTGTCGCCTTCGTGAAGGCGCGCCCCTGCATTCCCGCCCATCAGCGCCACCACACGCTCGTCCTCGCCCCTCGACACCACCAGAATGCGCGCGTCATCGATCACTTCGCGCACGATCGCGGCCTGGCCGCTGCGCTCTGGTTCGGCGGTGCCCACCACCACACTCATCGCATTCAGCAGGACCTCGTCACCAGGCGCGAGCGAAGGGCCAACGACGGGCATGACCGTGACGCGCAACTTTCGACCGTTCGCCACAACGTCCGCGTACTTTCCTGCCCATTGGACGAACGTCGCGAATGTCTGCGGCGGCGCGGACGCCTCCGCGAGTTTGACGCGCATCTCACCCAAAGAGTCGCGCGCGGTTTCCAACAAACGCGTCAGA
>JAYTGI010000004.1:0-2974 GCA_043733605.1 Demequina sp.
AGCACCTTCGGGTGCGGATCTATGCCCACACACAAGGGACCACGGTCCTGCATTGCGGCCATCAATCGGGCACCGAAAGCCATGGATGGTCCTTCCTGAAGGGGAGCAGTGCATCGTCGTCTCAGGCCATGCTACCTGGGCGTTCGCTATTGCGAGAAGGACGCGGCGACATCCTGCAGACTCATGACCTCAAATCGACCGCCTTGAAGGGCCTCAATCGCCTGAACAGCGGCCGCAAGTTGCTGTGTCGTGGTGATGATCGCGACGTCCGCAGCAATGGCCGCGGCACGGATCTCGTACCCATCCGCGCGCGCGCCCTTGCCCGAGGGAGTGTTTACGACCATGTCAACTTTGCCGTCGTTAATGAGGTCCACCACCGTCGGCTCGCCGTCCTCTCCCCTCCCCTGGGACTTCTTGCGAACCACGGTCGACGGGATGCCGTGTCGCGTCAAGACCCGCCGGGTGCCCTCCGTGGCCAAAATCGTGAATCCGAGCTGGTGGAGGCGCGCGATGGGGAACGTAATCGCGCGCTTGTCGCGATCCGCCATCGACACGAATACGGTGCCTTTCAGTGGAAGCCCGCCGAACGCACCCGCTTGGGACTTGGCGAACGCGAGCGGGAAGGTGGAATCGAAGCCCATGACCTCTCCGGTGGACCGCATCTCAGGACCGAGCACCGAGTCAACGACGAGTCCCTCTCGCGTCCTGAACCGCTTGAAGGGAAGCACCGCTTCCTTCACCGCGATGCGCGCATCGTCCCTGTACACCGTCGCGTCGTCGATGGGGAGCATGCCTTCTGCACGCAGATCGGCGATCGATGCGCCCAGCATGACTCTCGCGGCGGCCCTCGCGATCGGGACTCCGGTGGCCTTGGCCACAAAGGGAACCGTGCGCGAGGCGCGCGGGTTGGCCTCGAGCACATAGAGCACATCGCTCGCAAGCGCGAATTGGACGTTTATTAGGCCACGGACGCCGATGCCCTTCGCGAGGGCCTCCGTCGAGGTTCTGATGCGTGCGAGGTCGGCTGAGGACAGGGTCACGGGGGGAAGCACGCAGGCCGAGTCTCCCGAGTGGATCCCTGCCTCCTCGATGTGCTCCATGACGCCCGCTAGGAACATTTCCTCACCGTCGTATAGAGCGTCAACGTCGATCTCGACCGCGTCGTCGAGGAACCGGTCGATGAGAAGCGGCGCCGACGTCCAGTGGTCGCCCACATCCGCCATGCGAGTGCCGTAATCCTCGAGCTGCGGAGTGTCATACACAATCTCCATGCCGCGGCCACCAAGCACGTACGACGGGCGCACGAGTACTGGGAAGCCGATGCGCTCGGCGATCACGATGGCCTGGTCGATTCCGTGCGCGGTGCCATACGCGGGCGCAGGCAGCCCTGCGATTTCGAGCACGGTGCCGAACGCTCGCCTGTCCTCGGCGTTGTCGATTGCCTCTGGGCTCGTGCCAAGGATCGGGACTCCCGCATCTGCCAAGCGCTTTGCGAGGCTCAGCGGGGTCTGGCCGCCCAGTTGGACAAGCATTCCCTTCACTGGGCCCGCCGCGAGTTCGGCGTGATAGACCGCCATGACATCCTCGAACGTCAACGGCTCAATCTAGAGCCGGTCGGAGGTGTCGTAGTCGGTCGACACGGTCTCGGGGTTGCAGTTGACCATGACGGTCTCGTACGTGCCCTTGAGAGTGAGTGCCGCGTGGACGCACGAGTAGTCGAACTCGATTCCCTGACCGATGCGGTTGGGGCCAGAGCCCAAGATGATCACGGCCTCACGCTCGCGCGGCTCGACCTCGGTCTCCTCGTCGTACGTGCTGTAGTGGTACGGCGTGTGGGACTCGAACTCGGCCGCGCAAGTGTCGACTGTCTTGAACACCGGCAGGACCCCTGTGACCACGCGCGCCACCGACACGTCGGTCTCCTCGACGCCTCGCAGCGCCGCGATCTGGACGTCCGAGAGACCGTGAGACTTCGCGCGCCACAGGGTGTCCCTGTCGAGCTCCGCCGCTCCCGCGACCTCGAATGCGACCTCGTTGATGAGCAGAATCTGGTCGAGGAACCAGGGGTCGATGCCCGTCGCGTCAAAGACACGCTTGACGACCGCAGGGTCCAGGAGGGCCGCGCGCAAGGCCTGCTGGACCTGAACCAGGCGCTTCTCCGTGGGAATCGCACACTGTGCAATGAGTGCGTCGAGTGCCTCGCCAGCAAGCGTTTCGCCCTCCCAGTGGAAGACCTGGCCCCTCTTGTCGATCGAGCGCATGGCCTTACCTAGCGCCTCGGTGAAGTTGCGGCCAAGGGCCATTGCCTCGCCCACCGACTTCATCGTGGTGGTAAGGACAGGGTCCGCCTTGGGGAACTTCTCGAACGCGAAGCGAGGAACCTTGACCACGACGTAGTCGAGCGTCGGCTCAAAGCTCGCGGGGGTTGAGCCGGTGATGTCGTTCGGTATCTCGTCGAGCGTGTAGCCGATCGCGAGGCGAGCCGCGATCTTGGCGATCGGGAAGCCTGTTGCCTTGGATGCCAGGGCCGACGATCGCGAGACGCGCGGGTTCATCTCGATGACGATGACGCGGCCGGTGTCGGGCTGAACGGCGAACTGGATGTTGCAGCCGCCCGTGTCGACGCCCACCTCGCGGATCACGGCGATGCCGACGTCGCGGAGCTTCTGGTATTCGCGGTCGGTGAGCGTGAGCGCGGGAGCCACGGTGACCGAGTCCCCTGTGTGCACTCCCACCGGGTCCACGTTCTCGATAGAACACACCACCACGACGTTGTCGTGTCTGTCGCGCATGAGCTCGAGCTCGTATTCCTTCCACCCCAGGATCGACTCCTCGAGCAGCACCTCGGTAGTCGGCGAGTAATGCAGGCCTTGGCCGCCGATGCGACGCAGTTCCTCCTCGTTGTATGCGATTCCCGAACCGAGCCCGCCCATCGTGAATGAAGGACGCACCACGACCGGGTACGTGAGGTCCT
>JAYTGI010000005.1:0-2952 GCA_043733605.1 Demequina sp.
TGCACGCGAAGGCGCTCGATGAGGTCACCGCCGTGGGTGGTCGCGTCAAGTTGCGCGGAGAGGTGTGGACGGCTCGCATCGAAGAGGGGGCCCAAATCATTCACGAAGGCGCCGACGTTGTCGTCGTCAGAATCGAGGGTGCGACGGCGATCGTCGCCCCAGCAAAGGAGAACACGTCGCTATGACGCCAGTACAAATAGCAGGACTCGTCGTCCTGGGAATCGTCGGAATTTTCGTGATCTCGGCCATCGCCAGATCCATCGTGGTGGTGCGCCAGACAAAGGCCTACCTCGTCGAGCGCCTAGGTCGGTATAGCCGCACGCTCGACGCCGGACTTCACCTTCTGGTGCCGTTCCTTGACAGGGTGCGCGCACAGGTCGACCTCAAGGAGCAGGTCTACCCCACGCCTCCCCAGTCGGTCATCACGTCAGACAACCTGGTGGTCGACATCGACTCGGTGATTTACCTGCAGGTGACCGACGCTCGTGCGGCGGTCTACGAGATCGCCAACTACTGGATCGGTGTGGAGCAGCTCACCGCGACCACGCTGCGTAACATCGTCGGCACCATGGACCTTGAGCAGGCACTGACAGGCCGTGACCACATCAACGGTCATTTGCGGGGCGTGCTTGATGAGGCGACAGGCAAGTGGGGCATCCGCGTGAACCGCGTCGAGATCAAGGCCATTGAGCCGCCGGTCTCGATCAAGGACTCGATGGAGAAGCAGATGCGCGCCGAGCGGGACCGCCGTGCCGCGATCCTCACCGCGGAGGGCGTCAAGCAGTCGGCGATCCTCATGGCCGAGGGAGAGAAGCAGTCCGCGATTCTGATGGCCGAAGGTGATGCACAGTCCAAAATTCTGCGTGCAGAGGGTGAGGCTCGTGCCATCTTGCAGGTGTTCGACGCGATCCACGAGGGTGACGCCGACAGCAAGCTGCTCGCGTACCAATACCTCCAGATGCTGCCCCAGATTGCCAAGACGGACTCCAACAAGATCTGGTTTGTGCCCACCGAGTTCACGGGTGCGCTCAAGGCGGTCGCAGCGGGCTTCGGTGCCACGGAAGAGCCCGAGCCCCTCAAGCGTGACCCCGAGCGCGCCAAGCGCAAGACCCCGCTCACGTCCGTGCTCACCGACCCGAGGGTTGCCCTCGAGGAGGCGCGCCGCTTGGCGGAGAGCGTGAGCGCGGATGCCGAGGCCGCCGGATCGGCGAGCGGAACTACGTTCGACCCGAACGTCGCCAAGGGCCAACAGCCAGGCTAGGCAACATATCGAACGGCACGTTCGAAGCGCGCGGGGCCCTCGGAAGAAACCGGGGGCCCTTCGTCGTTCCTGCGACAATGGCGGCATGCCCATCATCCACGTGACCGACGCCGCCGATGAGCGGCTCGCGGACTACCGCGACCTCACCGATGTCGCGCTGCGACGCCGCATCGAGCCGGCTGCAGGCCTGTACATGGCGGAGGGCGCCAAGGTCATTGCGAGGGCTCTTGCGGCGGGGCATCGGCCGCGATCCATCCTGGTCACCGAACGCTGGCTGGACTCGGTCGAGTCTCTCGTCGACGACAGCGTGCCGATCTTCGTTGCCCCCGCGGCGGTGTTGGAATCGGTGACCGGCTACGACGTCCACCGCGGCGCCCTTGCCGCGATGCATCGTCCAGAACTCGCGTCGGTGGCCGACGTCGTGCGAGACGCCCGGCTCGTGGTGGTGCTCGAGGGCATCGTTGATCACACCAACGTGGGCGCCGTGTTCCGCTCGGCCGCGGGGCTCGGCGCCGACGCGGTGCTCGTCTCGCCCACGTGCGCCGACCCGCTCTACAGGCGATCCGTCAAGGTCTCCATGGGCACCGTGTTCCAGGTGCCGTGGACGCGCATCGAGCCCTGGCCCGAGGGCCTGGGCCAGTTGCGCGACGCAGGCTTCATCGTCGCCGCCTTGGCGCTTGCCGACGACGCCGTGTCCCTGGAGGATTTCGCCTCCGCGGGCCACGACCGGATCGCGCTCGTCATGGGGACCGAAGGCGACGGCCTGTCACGCGGCGCCCTCGCGGTCGCGGATCAGGTCGTCAGGATCCCGATGGCAGGGGGAGTCGACTCCCTCAACGTGGCCGCGGCGTCGGCCGTCGCGGTGTGGGCGTTGCGGGCACGCTAGGCGCCGCCGGTCACCTTGACGAGATGCGTCGCGTCGTCGTAGGTGAAGGTCACCATGGAGTCGGCCGTGAGGCTCAGCTCGATGTTGGGCCCGTTCGGGACGCCCCCTGCGCCGTAGTTCAGGTCCCAAGAGCGGTTGAGGGCGATCTTGTACTCGTAGTCGCCCGCCGGAAGGTCCACGGTGAGCGACCACGTGGAGGTGGCCTCGTCGAGGGTCATTTGCGCCTGGTCGCAACCAGGAGCCCAGTCCTCACCGCAGCCCATCGCCGAGTTCACCGTGCCAGGGAGCGACACCTCGTCGGGTTGTGCCGCGGCGCCTCCGCGGGCCGAGACGGCGGTCGACTGTACGGCGACGCCCCCCTGGCTGACGACCGCGCGGTACAGCACATCCGTCCCTGCGGCGATGCCCGACGCGTCGTCCGTCACGGAGTACGCGGGCGCCGTGTTGTCGGTACCGATCTTCTCCCAATCGCCGCCGCCCACCCGACGCTCGAACGACACCGAGGTGCCTGGGCGGCCGGGCGACACGACGGCGGAGATCACTGGCGATGAGCCAAGGGTCGCGCCTACCTTCGGGCTGGCCACCGAGATCGTCGGGGCGGCGACGGTGCCGGTCAGGGCTTCCGAGGTTGCGGAGTGGCCGCCGTTGTCGGCGACCACTGCGGCGTACTCCACTGTGGTGCCCGGATCCAGTGCGGAAACGTCGTGATACACCTCGTACGGGGCGTTGTCATCGGTGCCGATGTACTCCCAGTTGCCGCCCGACTTGGCCCAGAACGACACCTCGGCGTACGCATCGGCGCCCA
>JAYTGI010000006.1:0-8117 GCA_043733605.1 Demequina sp.
GTTGGGTAGCGTTTAGATCTCGGTGGCGGCGAGGGATGCGTGTGAATGGCTAGCGCAATGGCTAGCAGCCCGCCTCACAGGCCCGGGCGTAAGACCTCGTAACCACGTATCTACCAGCACCATTTGATGGAGCCGCCTAAGAGAATCGAACTCTTGACCTATTCATTACGAGTGAATCGCTCTACCAACTGAGCTAAGGCGGCCAGCGCCGTCACGGGCGCGGCTCACTATCCTAGCGGGTCACGCACCGTGGCCAAATCACGTGTAGGCCCCTACCCGGCGAGCCAGCCGGGTCGCACGCCCGCGCCAATTTACGTGACCGGGCGAGCGCTCGCACGCCCGCGCGCCGCGCCACGCCGCGCACTTGCGTCAGCAGGTCACCCCGGAAGGCGGCATCACGCCGTCTACAAGGAACCCATCCACCGCATCGGTGATGCACTGGTTGGAGCGGCCGTAAGCGGTGTGGCCCTCGCCATCAAACGTAAGTAGCGTCGCGCCCAATTGCTCGGCGAGCGACTTCGCCCACTTGTACGGGGTCGCCGGGTCGTTCGTTGTGCCCACCACGAGCATCGGCGCCGCGGACTTCGCCTTGTCAATGGAGTTCACCATTTCGTCCGCGTGATACGGCCAACCCTCGCAACCGATAGAGCCTGCGAACCACCAACCAAACGTGGGCGCCACCGCCTCGATCTTGCTGGCGAAGTCACGCTGCTTCGCAATGGTCCAATCCTCCGCAGTGCTGTCGAGGCACGCAATTGCCGTGAACGAAGCCGTCGAGTTCCCCGAGTACTCACCCGTCTTGCTATTGCGGTCGAGGTAGAAGTTCCCGAGCTCGGAGAACGTGTTCGCCGTGTCCTTCGCGATCACCTCCTGGAGCGCCATCTCGAGGTACTGCCACGAGGTCTGGTCGTATAACGTGACCACCATCCCGTAGATCATGAGGTTGCCGTCCACGGGAACATCGCCGCCCGACGAGTAGGTCGCGTCCCTGGCCTTGATCGCAATGTCCGCGATTTGCTGGCGGGACTGCTCGACGTCACCGGTGAGCGGGCAGGAATCCTGCTTCTGACACCAGACGATGAAGTTCTTGAGCGCATTCTCGAAGCCGGTCGCCTGGGTGATCGACTGATCCTCGGACGACAGGGAAATGTCGACAGCGCCATCGAGCACGAGGCGCCCCACCTTGTCGGGGTAAATCTCCGCGTAGGTCGCGCCAAGTTGGGTTCCATACGAGAAACCCAGGTAGTTGAGGTGGTCGTCACCGAGGACCGCGCGGATGACATCCATGTCTCGCGCCGCGGAGACCGTGTCGGCGTTTTGCATGATCGGCCCCGACTTTGCACGACACGACTTCGCGAACGCGTCATTGCGAGCCGACGCCTCTTCGAGATCCTTCTGCTCCAGGACGATGAAGTCCTCCACGTAGTACGCGTCGAGCGCCTTGCCGTCCCCGCAATTGATCGGGGAAGACTCGCCGACGCCGCGCGGATCGAAGCCGATGATGTCGTAGCTATCGAGCAGCTTCTTGCCCGCCGTCGGCGCGAAGAACTGGAGCAGCTCCTTGCCCGAGCCGCCGGGGCCGCCGGGGTTGATCAGTAGTGAGCCAACGCGGTGCGCCTGATCGTTAGCGAGGCGGCGATTGACAGCAATGCCTATGGTGTCGCCGTCCGGCGCGGACCAATCGAGAGGCACGTCGATGGTCGCGCACTGGAGTTCTCCGCACGACTTCCACGACACCTTCTGGTGGTAGACGGGCGACGCGAAGGGGTCCGCAGGCGGGCCGGTCACGACGGGGCTTTCGTCAACCGTCGCGCTCGGGGAGGGCGTCGCCGACTGCCCATCCGCCCACGGCAACACCGAACAGCCCGCGAGAAGAACGGCGGAGGCGGTGAGGAGTGCGATGCGCTTCATGGGACGAGCGTAAGGCCCCCGCGGAGGTTCTCAATGATCACGGCTAGCCGACCCGCATCAGCGCGCCGAGTCGCTCACGACCGTGGCTCAAGTTCGCGAGGGCGAGGCCCGCCCACGCGATGAGGCTCAGCAGCAACGCTAGCGCCATCAACCACCAGGGGACGATCAGTGGAGGAGCCGCCCTGCCGCCGGTGACCGACACAAGGTCGAGCGCCACGACCAGGAGGTGGGCGAGCCAGAATCCTGCGAGAACGCCCGCGGCGCTCGACACCACCGCCGGTATCGCGACCTCGAGCCAAGCGACCCTGCGTGCGGCACCACGAGACGCCCCGACGACCCTCATGCGCGCGGTCGCTCGCGTCCGTTCCCACGAACCCGACGCCGCCATCAGCATCACGGCGAGCACCGCGAGCACCGCGGCGGCCGCTCCCGCGCCCAAGAACAACCATCCGAGTGCACGCGTCACGGGCGCCGCCCTGTGATCGGCAAGCCAGCCTTCACGGGTCACAACCGTCGTGTCGTCAACCACATTCTCATCGACGACAGTCGCGATCGCTATGTCTCCAGCATCTGGCCCGACGAGCCACGCCCGCGTCGCCGGAATGTCGTGGCCAAGCGCCGCCGCGAGGGTCGCACGATCGACCACCACCGTGAGAGTGTCAGACGTGATCTGGGCGGGAAGCGAGGACGCACGTCCGACCGCGACCACTGGAACCGATTCGCGGCCCCACCGCATCGTCACGCCCTTCCATGCCTCGGTCGCTCCGAGGACCATGACGGGCACCGCGCCGTCGGCCGCCAATCCGTCTCGCGTGAGTGCGTCGAAGTTCCCTGTGTCGCCCTTGCGCCCATCGGTGCCAGGCGTGGCAGCGAGAAGCCTTGTCATGGCGTCGGCGTCGATCACGGCGATCTCGACCCGATCGTCGACCTTCGCGCCGATGACCTGCGCCCCCGTCACGAGCGTGCTCGTAGCGACGGTGAGCCCGTGTGTGCCGTCGAGCGCAGTGATCGCGTCGGGTAGACCGGTTTCGGCATCGGTGGCGACCGCTACGTCCGCGCCCACGGCATCCCACGCCGCAGCGACTTGAGCGTGGCTCACGGTGATAGCGAGCGAGGAGGAGATCGCTGCGATCGCCCCCGCCGTGACGAGCGCGGCGGTCGCAGTGCCGCCCGCTCGCGTTCGCGCAGCTGCCAAGAGAGGGACCGCCCCGCGAGACCGCGCGGCAAGGGTCCGCGCGGCATCCAACACGCGCGGCTGCATGCGCACCATCACCACCACGAGGGCGAGCGACACGAGCACAGGCGCCGCGAGCACCGCGATGTCTGTCCACACCGAACCGGCCGACGCCGTGACACCCCTCATGCGCAGCGTTGCCAGGGTGCCGACGGCCGCCACCATCAAGAGCGCCTCTGCGGCGAGCCTGCGCACCCGCGCGGGCGAGAAACCGGGATGCCTGCCCAGAGTTTGCCGCGTTGGCGATCCATGAGTGCCCGCCGCCCAGACGGCCATCACGGGAGGCGCGAGAGCCGCGACGATCAATGGAGGGAGCAGCCAGGCCCACGGCGTCTCACCGTGCGTCGCGTACCTTGCCGCGAGGGCTCCGAACAGTCCCCCGAGCGAGGCGAGAGGCACCGACTCTCCTGCGGATGCCGCGCCGACGGCGGCCAGCGTCGCGCCCCGCAAACGCCACTGCGAGAGCACCACCGCCCTGCGCTCGATCACGAGCCGCGCCGCGAGCAGTTGGACAGCAAGGGCAACGCAGAGCAGGCCGATGAGCAAGACGGACGCCTGCGCCGACGCCGCGTCGACGCGCGCGAAGGCCGCGTCGAGCACTCGATCGAGTTCGGTCCTGACACGCACATCCGAACCCAAAGAGGCGACGCTCTCCTTGCCGGATGCGAGACCTCGGGCCTCGGTACGCACCGTCGCAGCGTCGGCATTTGCGAAAGCCGACGGCACCACCGCAAAGGTGTAGGTGCGCGTCATTGGGTGGGGAAAGACGGCGAGCCGCGCGAAGGGCACCGACGCCTCCGACACCATGAGCCCAATGTCAGCCACGGGGGCCGACCCGTCGACGAGCGTCGGTTGAAGCAAGGTGGGCGCGACACGCCACGCCGCATCGTCCGGATCGCCCGCGCGATAGATGCCTGTGACCGTCACATCAAGGGGCAATCCGTCGGGATTGTCGACGGTGAGCGGATCTCCCGCGTGGATCTCCATGACGGCGGCTGCGGCCTCGGACACGGCGACCTCGATGGGCAACAGTCCTGTCTCTGAGGTGTACAGATCGTCCGGCGTGCCGGTCGAACCCGGCGCCCTTCCCGTTACCCATTCGACGGCGGGTCCACCTTCGGACGCCACGTAGATGAAGCTCACTCGCCCGGGACGACCCGCGATGCTGCCGGCCTTGAGCTCTTGGCTCACGAGTGCCGTCACGGGGGGCTTCAGTACGGCGTGCAACTCGGGAGGAACCCCGTTGTCGACGAGGTCTCGCACCGTCTGCGCGGCGTCGGCGGTGCCGACGGCCAGCTCGTAGGTCTCACCTTGCGCACCCGCCATCGGAACGGTCACGACGACGTCGACGCGAGCGTCGGGCGCAGACACTGCATTGCGAATCTCGGCCCGTTCCACCACGGCAGTCGCCTGTGGGACAACCGCCGAGAGGAACGCCGCCGCGGCAATCACCACGAGTCCAACGCCCAATGGACCGGCATCCATGCGCGACTGGCGCCACAAGCCGCGCCACGGCACTGTGCCCGCCCTCGCGCCCTTGTGCGCGGTCATGGCGCATCTCCTGCCCGCAGCGCTGCGACCGTTGACCGGCGCACCATCGCGACCGACGCAGGAATGCCCGCGATCAGCCCTCCCGCCGCCGTTGCCGCCATGACGAACACCACGGTGCCCGCCGTCCATACCAACACCGCGGACGGTACCGGGCGCAGGCCACCGGGCGCGATGATGAGTAGCGGGGCCACGAGCAGTGCAAGCACCGCGCCCACGCCGGTGCCGAGCAGAATTGCGATCAGGGTGACCGCGGCATGCTGCACGAGGTGGCTCGCAAGCGCGGCACGGCGCGACACACCGATCGCCCTGAGCCTCGCGACCGTGGAGGCGCGCTGTAGCGCCTCTCCCGCAGCGTGTGCCCCCGAACCCGTTGCCGCCAGCAACACAGCCGCCGCGATCGCAAACCCCCATGCGACCCGCAGAGGAACCCTTATCGGTCCATCCCTCAGCATGGTCGCGGTCTCGCTCGACGTCGTGACGGGGCCGATACTCTGCGCCCTGAGCGCTTCTTCGGCTCCGGCGTCGGGAGAACTCACCCACCACGCGTCTGACACAGGGCCGAAGGCTCCCGCACTGAGGAGGGCGCGATGGAGCGACGTGACGTCGGCGAGCACCGCATCATCGCGCACGCGCGACGGGACATAGGGGACGGTGCGGACAAGCCGCGCCTCGATGGACGTTGTGTCGCAGACCATGGCGATCCGATCGCCGACCGCCAGCCCGAGACTGTTCGCCAGGCCTTCCGTCATGGCAACGGGAATCTCAGTGGAGGCGGGAAAGCTTAAGAGCGTGAGGTGCATCGCTTGCCACGAGAGTTGGAGAGGGGAATACGAGAACGGTGCCTCGACAGTCGAACCAGAAACGGCCACCGTTCCGGGGGCCATGGCGTCGAGGCTTGAGTTCGAGGTCGCGGCCCAGTCGCCGTCGCCGGTCTTCGCACCGTCGACGTCTATGGAGACGCTCGCGGAGAGCATCGTGGTTCCCCACGAGTTGAGATCGTCTGACGAGTGCTCGGTGACCAAGAAGTCGACAGCGACGATGCTCCACTTCCCGTCGGGAAGTGTCTGCTGGCCGGGGCCGGGCAGTACCACGACGTGTGGCACGTTGTCGAGCGGCAACTCGGGTCCAACGACCGTGGTGACGTAACCCCAGCCGTCGACGAGCACGAAGGTGGGTGTGGCGGTCACCGTTCCAGTGGGCAGATCGATCCCACCGGCGCGCGGAGCACCCGTCAACGTCACCGAGAAAGTTCCACCGTCGATCACCAGGGGGTTGCCCCCTTGCTCGGGTGCAAGGCCCTCCATCGCGCTCGACCACGTGGCGTCTCCCGGCATCCTGCCGCGCATCATCTCGTCGGCAAGCGTCGCGTCGAGGGCTGCCAGCGTCACGCCATCTGGGCGGCTACCAAGGACAACGGCGCTATCGGCCACGGGGGTGACGGTTCCTCCCGTTGCCGCGACAAGGATGCCCGCCATGCCTGGCGAGCCCGCTTGCGCCACCACCATGTCGGCCCCAACTGCGGCGTTCGCCTGGTCCGATTGGGAGACGGACCACGTTCCCAAGAACGTCACGCCTAGCGTTCCCACCGCGGCCGCCAGGACCACAAGGAACGTGCCATGTGCGGCACCCCCGCGCGCCATGTGCCACCCCGCGACCGGCAACACAATCCCTCGGGCGCGACGCGCCGAAGCGTTCGCCAACCGCGCGATCAGCGGCAGCAGCCTCGCGACGAGTGCCGCCAGGGCGATGGCGCACGTCGCTGGAGCGATCACGAGAATCGCATCGATCGCTCCCGGTGACACCACGTGCGAACGCAACTGGAGGTACATCACGACCGCGACGAGGGCGAGCATCGCGTCGATTCCCGAACTCGCCAAGGGACCCGACAGCGCCTCGCGTCGGCGGCTAGCGCGCGCGGGCAACGCAGAGGCGACAACGAGCGCCGCTGGCAGTGCCGCACCAACAAGGACGGCGAGCAACACCCACGCATCGATCGCTGGCGGCACAGTGGCAACGCTCACCCACGACCCCGCCCATCGCGGCGAACGCGCGATCGCTGAGTACCCGAACAGCGCCAACGGGGCCGCGACCACGACGGCCGCCAACGCAAGCACAAGCGTCTCGGCTGCCGCAGCCCGTGCGAGCTGGGCCGTCGAAGCGCCCCTGTCACGCAAGAGCGTCGACTCGGCCGCACGCCGGCGGGCAAGCACCCGTGCGACGAGCGCGGCCGTCGCCATGCCAAGCGCGAGCACCAGCAGAAAGACGGTGATGACGAGCGAGTTCGTGAGGCTCAGCTCTGAACGCATATCCGCGAACGCCGCGCCAAGCCCCGACCGCACAGTCACGGGTTTGATGGCGTGACCGAGTTCGCGCTCGAGTGTCGGCGCGATACCGCCAACGCCGCGCACGAGCGCGGGAATCCTGGTCGCATCTGCGGCAAGATCGGGGTCAAGTATCGCCGACACCTTGGCGACCGGTGCTGCGCGTTCTTCGAGAGTTCCCGGAGCGACGACGAAGGGACCGAAGGCGGGGAGCCAGTCGTAATTGGGGTCATATCCCGCGCCACGGAGCGGGTCGCGAGTCCACGCAACCGATGAGGATGGGTCAAAGATTCCGACGATCACCAGGTCGTATCCCGCGGGGACGTCCTCGCCGTGCTGACGCTGCTCCAACAGGCGCAACTGCGTCCCCACCGCGGCGCCGAGCCCGGTGGCAACCGCCGAGGGAATCGCCACCTCGACGGGACCGGACGCATGCGCAGACGGCCATGAACCGGAGACAAGCGACGCGTTCGCTTCGACCGTATCGGCATCGAGAAGGTACCCGCGCCGCACCTGGTCGCCGGGCAAGAACAACATCGGCGTACTCGCCCAAATCGAGACGGTTGCGCGATAAGGTGCTGCGGCGTCGAGCAACGTCGCGCGCGTCACAGGGAGAACATCTGCAGCGTTCGCAGTGGTCTCGCCATCGATGCCGGCCGCGGCCACGTAGGCAGTCGTGACGTCCGCGCTTCCGGAGTCCGCATGACCGTCAGCCTCCGCAATGGCCGCCGAAAGCGCCGTGGCGTTTCCAGCGGTCACGAGCAGAGCGCACGCACCCGCCGCGGTCGCACACGCAGTGAGCACCGCCCACAGCGCGGCGACGATTCCTGCGTTTGATGCCGCGCGACGCAATCCGCGACCACGGAGTGCGTGGCCACGCAGCCTGTGGCCGTGCTGATTGTCGCCGCGCTGATTGTCGCCGCGCACCCGACGGTCATCACCGTCGCGACCGTGGAACGGCCGTCCACGGGTTGCCTGGCGCCGTGCGTGGCGCGGGGCATCAGCCATCGACGAGCCTGCCGTCGTCGATGCGCACCACTCGATCCGCGAGGGCGATCATCACGGGATCATGCGTGGACACGATCGCCGTCATCCCCTCG
>JAYTGI010000007.1:0-2942 GCA_043733605.1 Demequina sp.
TGAGCGACCTCGCGCCCGAGAGACTTCTGCTCGGCCCTGGCCTGTTCGAACTCGGCGAGCGCGGCGCGCCGCCACTGATCCGCGGCCAGAACGGCGTCGACCACCGCGGGGTCGTCACCGCGGGAACGCTGGGAATCCCTGACACGATCGGGGTCTGAGCGGAGCAGCGCGAGGTCAATCATGATGGCAAGTCTAACGGCGCCGACGTAGGCTCGGCCCATGGATCATGTCGCGCTCACTGACGTGATCGCGGCGTCCGCCCTCGTTCTTGCCGCACTGGGGCTGTCGCTCGCGGCCACGATCGCGCGCAGGGTTGGCTCCCGCGATCCGCTTGCCGTGCCACCGTTCTGGAGGCGCCTCCTCAGGATCGACGTGCCGCCCATGTCGGCCGATGGTGACTTTGGACTGGTCGAGAAGGGCACCGACAGGATCGCCTTCATCGCGAACCCCACCAAGGCAGGCCTCTCCGACCTCCGCGAACAAGCGATGCGCGCGTGTTCGACTCGCTACCACACTCAGCCGATGTGGCTCTTCACTACCGTTGACGACGCCGGGGGCGGGGCGGCTCAACACGCACTCGATGCGGGCGCCGACGTCGTGGTGGCGATCGGCGGCGACGGCACAGTGCGCGCGGTCGCAGAGGTGCTCGCCGGCACGGGCGTGCCGCTCGGCATCATTCCCTTGGGCACTGGGAACATCTTCGCGCGCAACATGGACCTGCCTTTGGGAGACATCGCAGCTCTGCTAAGGATCGCCCTCGACGGGAGGGACGCGCCAACGGATGTTGGACGAGTCGTCCTGAATCGAGGGCCAAAGGGACCCGACACTCATCACATGTTCCTGGTCATGGCCGGTGTCGGCTTCGACGCCGAGATGGTCGCCGGCGCCGATGAGCGTCTGAAGCGCCGGCTCGGCTGGCTCGCCTACTTCTTCGCGGCGATCAAGCACCTCGGCGCACGGCGCATCCACGCTGCGGTATCCGTTGACGACTCTCCCGAGGTCGAGGGCCAGATGCGTACCGTGCTGTTCACCAACGTCGGCCGGCTTCCAGGCGGGCTCATTCTCGCCCCCGACGCCAATGCCGAGGACGGCCTTCTCGATGCGGTGACTCTCGATGCCCGCGCTGGCATCGTCGGCTGGACAGGGCTATTCGGCAACGTGATCGCGCAAGGCGCAGGCCTCAGACAACCCGAAGTACTCAAGGCCTACGGCGCGTCGCGCATCGACCACGCCCGTGGAGCCACGATGACAGTGACGCTTGATCACCTGTACAAGGTCCAGGCGGACGGGGAGAACCTGGGGCTCGCGCGAAAGATCACGGCCAACGTCGACTCGGGGGCCCTCATCGTGAGGCGCCCTCCTGTCTGAGCCGCGTGAGGCGCCCTCCTGTCTGGTCCGAGAGACGCACCTAGAAGGCCTGCAGCGCGTGCATGCGCTCGTAGACCCCCGCAAGAGCCACCAGTTCGTCGTGTGTGCCCCTTTCGACAATGCGCCCACCTTCGAGAACCACGATGAGGTCCGCCGCCCTCACGGTCGACAGGCGGTGCGCCACCACAAGCGAGGTGCGGTCGGCCAGGAGGGTGTCGAGCGCTTGGCGCACCTTTGACTCCGATTCGCTGTCGAGCGCGCTCGTCGCCTCGTCGAGAAGCAGGATCCGTGGGTCGCGGATGAGCGCCCGCGCGATCGACAGCCGCTGGCGTTGACCGCCCGAGAGCTTGGCCCCCCGCTCGCCCACCACCGTGTCGAGCCCATCGGTCATCTGTTCCACAAACTCAAGCGCATTGGCGCCAGCGAGCGCGGCAAACACCCGCGCCTCGTCGACGTCACCGAGGCCATACGTGATGTTGTCCCTGACAGAGCCCTCGAAGAGCACCGACTCTTGGGGCACCACGGACACGTGACGGCGCACGGTCCGCATGTCCAGGTCTGCCATTGATTGACCATCGAGTTCGAGGCGGCCCTCGTCTGGCCTGAGAAAGCCAAGCACCAGATTGAGGAGGGTCGACTTTCCCGCTCCCGATGCCCCTACGAAGGCGGTGGTACTGCCCGCGGGAATGTCGAGGTCGATGCCTTCCAAGGTGTGTCCGGTGGCGCCGGGGTATGAGAAGGACACCGCAGCGAATCGCACATGCCCTTCAACTGTTGGCACCGAGCGTCTGCCCTCGTTGAGTTCGACGTCTGCTTCTTGAAGGACCTCGGCGATGGACCGCACGGACTCGCTTGCCTTGGCCGCGAGCGGTGCGAGCGAAAGCACCGACGTGACCGCACCAGTGAGAAGCGAGAAGTACGTGCCGAGCAGCACCACCTGTCCTGGAGAGACCTCGATCCATCCGGTGATTGACACCGCCGCTGCGACAAGCAGGCACCCCACGGTGAGCAGTTGAAGTGTGATCCAGCTGATCGCGCCGAATCGGCCGTTCAGAATGTCCAGGCGGAGGCCCGCACTGCGCACCCCTTCCGCCCCCTCAGCGACCCTCTCTGCGGCCACATGCTCGAGGCCGTGCGCGCGCGTGATTGGCAGAAGCGTCGCCATCTCGCCCACCCGGCTTGAGAAGACCTCCACCTCGCGCCTGAAATCAGCGTTGCGTTTAGCAGAGCTACGCCTCACTGCCCACCACAGCGCGGCCCCACATGGCACTGCGAGCGCGAAGATGGGCAGGAACCTGGGAACTTGCACTGCGGTCATGGTGATGGCGCCGACGAACACGTTTGCCGCGGAGAGCGCCGGGGTGCCGACTTGGAGCAGAGCCAACTCGATATTCTCCACATCGCGCACCAGCTTGGTCTGCATGACAGCGGCCGATGAACTGGCGTGGTAACCGATCGAGAGCACCTGAAGGCGGGCCACAAGCGCGTTGCGCAGCTCCGCACCAATTTGCCTGCTCGCCCCCATAAACAGCCTCACAAACAGCATGTGGAACGGATAGTTCTGCCCCAGCAAA
>JAYTGI010000008.1:0-2932 GCA_043733605.1 Demequina sp.
AAGACGCTTCACGAGGTCTACCTGGCACCGTTCGATGCCGCCGTGGAGGCGGGCGCGTGGAGTGTCATGGCCGCGTACAACCAGACGGACGATGGCACCGAGACTTCGCCCATGACGGCTCACCATCACCTGCTGAGCGACGTCCTCAAGGGGGAGCTCGGGTTCGACGGTGTGGTGGTCTCCGATTGGGTAGCAACGCGCACCACCGTGCAGAGCGCCAACGGAGGCCTAGACGTGGTCATGCCCGGTCCGGGCGGCCCGTGGGAAAGTAAGCTTCTTGAGGCAGTCGAGGCGGGGCTGGTCCCCGACGAGGTGATTGACGACAAGGTCGCGCGCATTCTGCTACTGGCCAGGCGCGTCGGCGCCCTCGACCGCACCGCCGCGCCGATCACATATACAGGTGATCTCCGTGCCTTCATTCGCCGCGCTGCTGCGAGGGGCACCGTTGTGCTTCGCAACGCGAGCGACATGGCCGTGTGGGATCGCGAGGCCCCCGCCTCTATCGCCCTGATTGGTCCGAACGCCGTGCGTCCGCACGTGCTCGGCGGCGGCAGCTCGACGGTATACCCCGCGCACGTCGTCACTCCCGCCGAGGGGCTGGCCGCGCGGTATCCCGACGCCGCACTCACCGCTATGCGCGGATGCGATTCGCGCAGGATTGCGCCACAGCTCGACCTCGCAACGCTCGACGCCCACATCTCTGTGGTGCATCTTGACGGCGACGGGCGCCCGATGCGCACCGAATCGCTCGACTCGTGGGACGGCTGGTTGCGCCACCTTCCAGCGGACACCGTGTCGGTAGAGCTGAATATCGACTTCCTGCTCAGGGAGGCAGGCGACCACTCGATACAAGTCGGGACCGTCGGCGCCCACCGCATCGAAGTCGACGGCGCATTCGTGTCAGCCAGTAACACCGAGGTTGGCGTGGAAGTCATCCTCGATTCGTCGATCAACAATCCCGAGGGCGAGACGACGACGATCACCATCGATACGCCGCGGCGCGTGGCGATCCGTTCGCGGCACCGGGTGATCGACGCCGAAGGGTACGGGCGCATGATTCGCGCGGAACTCCGTCATCGCGTTCCTGGCCTGTCGGGGGACGAAGACATTCTCGCTGCTGTCAACGCCGCCGCCGCGGCCGAGATGACCGTTGTCATCGTCGGCACCAATGAAGAGGTCGAGTCAGAGGGCTGGGACCGCACCACACTGGCCCTGCCCGGCCGTCAAAACGAACTCGTCGAGCGTGTGCTCGACGTGGCGCCTGACGCCGTCATCGTGGTGAACGCAGGCGCCCCAGTGATCCTTCCCTGGCTCGACCGGGCACGCACCGTACTTTGGGCGTGGTTCCCTGGCCAAGAGGCTGGGCACGCCATCGCCGACATTCTGGCAGGGGCCGTCGAGCCGTCGGGGCGCCTGCCCTGGACGCTCCCGGCCTCCGAGGACCACGTGCCCGTGCCCGACGGACTACCGGTGGAGGGCGTCGTCGACTATGTCGAGGGAATCCACGTCGGCTACCGCGCCTGGGCAACAGCGGCGCACGCACCCGCGGCGCCTTTCGGGCACGGACTCGGCTGGACCACGTGGGACTACCTCGATGCCACCGCTTCAGAAGACGCCGACGGGGGTATCACGGTCACGGTGACCGTCACCAACACGGGAAGGCGCGCGGGCAGGGACGTCGTCCAGGCCTATGTGTCGACGACGCCCGAGCCAGGGCTGGACAGGCCAGTCATCTGGCTTGGCGGCTTCGAGGCCGTGCACTTGGCGCCAGGCGAGTCGTCCGCAGTCACGGTCGCGATCCCGCGCCGCCAACTTGAGGTGTGGGACGTTCCGTCCGGCACCTGGGAGCTTCCTGCCCGCACTTACACGATCCATGTGGGCAGATCCGTCACCGACATCCGACTGGACACCGCGGTCCAGATCGGCGACGTCACGATAGAGAGGAGCACCACCTAGGCCCGCGGTCGCGGGGGCCTCCACAGGCTCTCGCGATGACTCAAGAATCAGGAGATCCCGGCAAGGCGCCGTGACTCCAGAACTGAGAAGGAGAAAGCGATGAGGATCAAATCCTCAATGATCGTCGTCTCGGTCGTCACCGCGTTTGCGCTCAGCGGGTGCACGGGGACCGAAGCGAGCACCGTAAGTTCTGCGCCTCCCGCCGCCAAGGCGGGTGCCGCGCTGACCATCGCAAAGCCCGATGGCGCGATTGCCACCGAGTCCAACAACCCGTGGGTGGGCGACTCGTCCGGACTCAAGATGGGCTACATCAACGAAATCCTTGAGCCGCTCGCGATGGTCAACACGATCGACCCGAGCGCCCCTGTGATTCCGTGGCTCGCCTCTGACATCAAGTGGGCGGACGACTACAAGTCAGTCGTCGTCACCGCGCGCGATGGTGTGAAGTGGAGCGACGGTCAGGACTTCACGGCCGATGACATCGCGTTCAGCTACCAGATGTTCATCGATCACCCAGAGCTCGACACCGCCGCACTTGGTCTCAAGTCTGTGGAGCAGAGCGACACCAAGGTGACGCTGAACTTCGAAAACTCGGTGTATGTCAAGACCGACAAGGTGCTGATGCGCTTCATCGTTCCCAAGCACATTTGGGAGAACAGTGCGGACCCTGCCACTGATACGAACCTGGAGCCCGTTGGTACTGGTCCGTACGTCCTTTCGCAGTTCACGACGCAGTCCGTCACCCTGACGGCGCGGGATGACTACTGGGGCGGCGCGCTCGCCGTGCCGACGCTGTACTTCGTCTCCTACAACGACAACACGGCCCTCACGACCGCGCTCGCCAGTGGTGACGCAGACTGGGCGCAGGCCTTCATCCCCAACGTTGACTCCGCCTTTATCAGCAAGGATGCAGACCACAACGTCTACTGGCCGGCCGCGGGACTTGGCATTGACGCGATGTTCGTCAACACCACCA
>JAYTGI010000009.1:0-8063 GCA_043733605.1 Demequina sp.
ATGAAACCGCCACGCCCACCCCTGTCAGCACCGCTCAGCCGCTGTGACTACGTGCTTGACGGGTCTCCATCGTCCAACTCGTCAAACTTTGCCGCCATCGTCTGGTTGCCGCGGGTGAGCCGCTTGATCGAGAGATCCTCCGCCTTGTCGTTTGCGAGCCGGAGGTTGTTTGCCGACTTGTGCAGCGCCTCCTTGGTTTTTTCGAGGTCCTTGATTGCCTCGTCGATCCGCTTGATCGCCTCGACAAAGCCCTCGGAGGCGAGTCTCCAATTGCGGCCAAAGGTGGACTTGAAGGACTCGAGCTCGCTCTCGAAGTTGGTGATGTCGACGTTCTGGGCCCGCATCAGGGCCAGTTCCGTCTTGTACTTGAGGGAGTTCTGGGCGGCGTTGCGCAGCAGCGTGATGATGGGGATGAAGAACTGCGGGCGCACCACGTACATCCTGGGGAAGCGGTGGGAGACGTCCACGATGCCGTTGTTGTAGAGCTCGCTCTCGGGCTCCAGCAGCGACACCAACACCGCGTACTCGCACCCCTTCTCGGTGCGGTCCTTATCCAGCTCGCGCAGGAAGTCCTCGTTCTTCTTCTTGGTCGCCGTCGTGTCGTTCTCGTTCTTCATCTCGAACATGATGGAGACCACTTCGGTGCCCGTGCCGTCAAGCTCGCGGAAGATGTAGTCGCCCTTGCTGCCAGTGCGCGCGTCGTTGTCCTTCTCGAAGTAGGCCTGCGGGAACGCGGTGGCGCGGATCTGGTTGAACGTCGTCTCGCAGTGCTGCTCCAAGGTCTCGCCCACCATCTTGGTGGAGAGCTTCGCCTTCATGTCGCGCAGGCGCTCGATCTGCTCCTCGCGGTCCTTGAGCTGCGTCTCGTACTTGTCCTTCAGTGCTGTCTCGGCAAGTTTTTTCTCAAACTCGACCCGGTCAAGGCCGCTCCTGAGTTCCTGAATCTGGGAGTCCTTGACGGCGGCGACCTTCTGCATCTCGTTGGCCAGTTTCGCTTGAGCCAATTCGGCCGATGCCTTTTCGCCTTGCTTGGCTTGCTCCAGTTGGCTCGCTAGCGCGTCGCGTTCCTTCTCCACCTTGCTCAGCGCCTCGGCGACGGCGAGCTTCTGGGTGGTCTCGCCCGCGCCCACCTTGGCCTTGAGCTCCTGGATCTCGGTGTCCTTGGTGGCGGCGGCCCTCTGCAGTTGCGCGGCTAGCTTGGTCTCTGCCAGCTCGACGGCGTTGCGCTTGTCCTGCTCGGCCAGCTCGAGCCGTTCGTGAAGAGCGGCGTCGAACTCGCGGTTACGCACCTGACTCACGATGTCGGCATAGCCCGCCTCGTCAATCGTGAAGGACTTGCCGCAATGGGGGCACTTGATCTCGTTCATGGAGTCGGACCCCCTCAGTGCTTCCGCCTGAGCCGCGTGCGGACCGCGCCCGCTCCCCCGACGGCGGCGTCCCTGATCACACTGGCGCCGGTCAGGGCGACTTCCTTCGCCACCGATCCCACGCGCTTCACCGCGCCGAGCGCTTGATCCTTGTCAGGGACGCTGTCGGCGGCAGCCTGCAGGGCCTTGACGGCGCGTGAGGCTTCGACGATTTCTCCGTCTGGCCCGACGGTGCCTGGCTCTAGCTTCTCGAAGTCCACGAGCGACGTGGGGAAGCCCGCGGGCGGCGTCGGGAACGCAAGGTGCACGGCCTTGACCACGTCGCGCCCGAAGGTGAAGCTACCCACCCCGCCCAAGACGGCGCCCACGCCGAAGGGCAGGATCTTGCCGAACGTCCTGGCGCCCACCTTGCCGCCTGCCCGTAGCGCCTGCCGCGCAAGCACGGTCGCGAGTGGCGCCAGCGCGGAGTCGGGGAGTTGCTGAGTGACGACCTCGCCCCAGCCGCCGGGGAGGGCCTTGCCCACCCTGCCCGCTGCAACGGTGCGTGCCGTGTTGATGCCCCCCGCGCCCGCGGCCTGCATGACGATCTTGGACACCTTGCTTTGCGACTTCTCGCCCAGCAGCATTCCAAAGACGAGCGGCCTGGCCCGCTCGGCATCGGCCACCTCGATCCCGTGGAGCTCCGCGGCGGCCAGTACGTAGAGGGCGCTCGTCTCGTAGAAGAACACCAGGTCGGCGGCGCCAAGCCCCAGGGCGAGCGGGATGCCGACGGCGGGGATGGCGGCCGACGCGCCCACGCCGGTGGAGGTGACGGTCACGGTGGTGACGTAGCGCTTCTCGAGGGTCTTGAGGATCTCGGCGGCGGTCGCGTCGGGCTTCTCGCGGCGAAGCGACCTGAGGTACTCGAGCACGACGGGTCGCTGAATGGAGATCGCCTGGTAGATCTTGGCTTGGAAGCCATCGGAACCAGAGACGGTGTTCGCTTGCTCGACCACCATGCCCAGAACTGTCTCGGTGCCCGGCGTGCCGGGTGTCTGCTGATTCTTGGACATTGCTTCTCCGGTCAGTGTCGGGAGTGCGGTAGTGGCACGCTGAGGTGGCTATCCGCAACTCTACTGAGGCCGGGGCTGGGGCACACTTGCCCGAAGGGGTGAGGGTGAGAGCGCGGGCTCGGGTTCGGGGTCCCTCCCGTGGCGGAAGCTCTTGGCGGCCTTGCCGGAGTCGAGCTGCCACATGTGCCAGAACAGGAACGGGATGGCGCCCACGAGGTTGAGGATGCCCCACCACTTGAGCACGCTCTCGTTGTGCCAGCGGCTCGCGTCCATGACCTTCGGGAAGAAGTCGAGGCAGGCGCGCAGCAGCAGGTGTGCGGCGAGGGTGTAAACACGGGCGATCACGTACAACTCGGGGCGATTCTTGATGAGCGGATAGGTCTCTGCCGCGAGCAGGATGACCACACTCGAGGCGAAATACTTGGGCGTCTCGCCGTAGACGAAGGCGGCGTTCCACGAGGTGTACAGCAGGTTCCAGAAGAGGGTGGTGTACGCGATCAGGTCCGCGCCGCCGGTGCGGTCGATCTTCCAGTACTTGGGGACGAAGGGGATGGTGGCGCACAGGATGAGGCCGACGATGGCGTTGGGATAGTTGGCAAGCTGGATGTCCTTGACGGTCGCCTCGGCAATGTTGAGGAACAGGATGCCGTAGAAGAACCACACGAAGCCTGGCTTCTTCACGGTGTCCCAGAAGCGGCCGGTGCGGTTCTCGTGTACCGACAGGCGCGCGAGCCCCACGACGATCGTCGGCAGGATGACGGAGAGGATCTTGAACCAGCGGAACCACCCGTCGACGCCGCCTGTGATGATCCACAGCGGGAAGGTGAGCAGCGTCGCGGCCCAGAAGTAGGCGGAGGCCTTGGGGTGCTTGCGGAAGTAGTCGACCACCCAGAGGAGGAAGACGAAGTACAGCGGCATGGAGATGGCGTATGACCACCAAGGCAGATCCATCGGGCGGTTCCTTTCCTTTGGCGGGCCAGCGGAAGAGCGGCCCGACACAAACGGACATTGGTGTCCGGTACGTTGTGAGCCTGGCACGTATCGCCGCCAGCGGGTGGGGACCTAGGCCCCGAACGGGTAGGCCCCGAACGAGTAGGCCCCGAACGGGTAGGCACCGAACGGGTAGGCCCCGAACTAGACTGGAGCGCCATGAATCAACGCAGCGACGCGCGCCGCAACCGCGCGGGAATCCTGCAGGCGGCCGAGGAGGTTTTCGCCGCCGATTCGGTGAACGTCCCTCTGCAGCGCGTCGCCGAGCGCGCAGGGGTGGGGCGCGGCACGCTCTACCGCCACTTCCCCGACCGCTACGCGCTCGCCGCGGCCCTGTACAGGGAGCGGCTCGAGCGATACGAAGAGCTCGTCGAGCGGGAGCGCGCCGATCCGGCCATCGTGCTCACCCTGATGGAGGCCATCGCCGCGGATCAGGCGCGCATTCCGGGGCTCTTCAGGCTGATCTGGGCCGAAGGCCCCGGCCGGCCCTACCTCGACCCGCTGTGGCAACGGTCCATCGCACTGCTCGAGGCGCCGTTGGGAATCAGTCAGCGGGCCGGTGAGGTGCGCTCGGATCTCACGGTCGACGACGTGCTCATGGTGGTCGGCATGATCTTTGGCGTGGTCAATAGCCCGACGGGGCAGGCGGGCCCTGCGTCGGTCGAGCGCGCGCTGGATCTGGTTCTGATCGGGCTGCGGCCGCGGGGTCGCGTCTAGCGGTTTTGCTTGAGTTTCGACCGAACCACGCCCGCACCACCGATCGCGGCGTCCCTGATCGCGGACCGGGCGCCGCTCGTCTTGTCCCACGCGGCCTCGCCAAGGCCCGACGCGCTGTCCCCGGCTGACTGCAACGCCTGCAGCGCGCGCGACGGCTCGCCTGTCCCCTCATCCGGCTTTGTGAAGTCGACAAGCACCAGGACGGCGCTGGGGCTGGGACGGGGCTGGGGCTGGCGCTTCGGCACGGGCCAGGACAGCTAGGCAGCGCGCACGGTCGAGACGATGCCGTCGAACATCTCGACCATGGCATCGGCCTGCTCGAGCAGCGGCGTTGTGAAGATCGCGTGGAAGAGGCCGGCGCCGTCGCGCGGATCAAGCCAGTATTCGGCCTGGAGCTGAGGCAGGGGCGCCGTGCCGCCGTCGATGGTGGTGGAGACCCGTGCGGTGCGCCGCACCACTTCCCCGCCATCTTCCATCGTGGCCTCGACCACGTCGTCGACACCTGCGAGCGACGCCTTGAGCACCGCCATGGAGCCGGGGGCGGCGGGCCGAAACACGGTGAGAGTGATGGGGATGGGGACTCCGCGCGGGGCGAGCAGATGGATCGCCATGATGGTGCCGCCCACCTTCGCGGCGTCGGCGGCGACGCGCATCAGCGCGGCCGTGGTCTGCGCCTTGAGCGCGGGGTTGGCGGGGGCGGCACAGAACTGTGTCGCCACCATGGCACGCACGGCCTTGCCGCGCTCGCGCGGGTTCGTCAGGGGGATGCGGGCCCAGCCTGGCGGCAGCATGAAGCCGGCCCTCTGGGCGGCCACGGTTTCGGTCACTCTGCGGGCTCTAGGTGGATGACAAACTCCAGGACGGCGTCGACCAGCGCCACGTAGCGCTCCGGATCCCAATATTTGGTTCTCACCCTGATGGCCTGCCGAGGCTCGGTGAACACCCAGTAATCGAACCTGGCCACAAAGACCTTGTCGCGGCCCATGGCCATCTCTACCAGGTGCATCGCGGCGGGTCCGTGGCGCGAGTCGGGGAGGCGGCCGGTGGTGTTTGACAGGGGCTTGGCGCCGGAACCGGGGTTGAAGATGCGAATCCGGCGCAGGAGCTTTTCAATGTTGATGTCCTTGCGGTACTCCATGAAGGAGGTACTCCCGAAGCCCTCGACGGTGCCGGTGCTGGGGTCGGGGATGAATAGCGCGCCGACCACGCTCGACCCTTCCTCGACCAGGTTGGCGTCGAGAGTGCGGGCTTGGGCCAGGATCGTCTCGAGTTGGCCCTCTGGCACGTGCGCGGCCAGGTGGGGGGCGATGAATTCGGGCTCCCCGAGTTTCCAGGCCGGGTAGGTCGGCATGAATGCTGTGGTGAAACCCTCCATGTGGTTGGCCTCCTCAGGTGTTGGTTGGGGCTAGCGCAGCCCGAGGCGGTGGGGGGCGTTGTGTTCGTCGACCGAGTCGGTGATCCACGAGTAGAAGTCGAAGCTCGGCGTCGACGCTTGGCCGGCAAAGTCTGCGGTGTCGCCGATGTCGTAGTACGCGTTGTACCCCGTGACGCCTGCCACGGTCGCGCCTGCACTCGCGAGCGGTGCGCCGCCGACGAGGCCGTCGAACGACGTGACGACCGACACCGAGTGGGTCGCACCCGAGGGGAGTGTCACGCTTGCGCCAAACGCCGCGCTGTTGGGTGCCGCCATCCCCATGTCCGCGAGCAAGCTCGCGTCGGCGCCGCGCAGGGACGACGCGACGGACAGGTTGTCCGCCTCATCGAACATCCCCATGAGCTGCGCGAAGCGCGCGGAGGGCGGTGCGGCTACGAGGTCGGCCGCGCCGCGTTCGATCAGGTACGCGGTCCCTTGCACCCCGTGGAGGTTGGAGATTTGGCCCAGCGAGTCGAAAGTATCCTTCGCAATTCTGATCGGGCCCGAGCCCTCAAACAGGGCGCCTGCGCCGCCCTCCGCGGAAAGCACGTCCCTGAACGCCTGGAATCCCGAGGCGCCCCAACGCGAGGTCTGGGTGACGCGTACGCCAACGTTGACGGCCACTCCTTCGACCTGGGCTCCCGCGACCGCGGCACGCTCGGCGGCAATGGCGACCGAGCTGAGTCCCTCGCCCGCCCTAGCCAATGAGGCGATGCGGAACGCGTTGGTGGCGATGCGGCCGATGCCCAGGGTGGCGAGCGCAACGACGCCGAGCACGACGTCGCCCCACCCCTTCTCGCCCTTCGCGGCGAGCACGATGTCGGCAATGAGCGCCACTGCGGTGGCGACGGTCGCAATCGCGGCGAGCACCTGACCCAGGATGGGCACCCAACACAGCACCAGCGCGAGCACACCCGTGATGGCCGCGACGATGCTCGCAACCTCGGAGATGATGGCGAACAGATCGGCGCCCCAGTTGTCCCACCAGCCGTCCTTGGGGCCGGAGTCGATTGCGTCGTTGAAGGCGCCGATGGCCTCTTCCGCGGCTCTGTCGCGCGCGGAGAGAATGGGCGGCAGGTCCTCGTCGCGCGCGGTGGTCACGCGCCGCTGCGCTGCGGCGATGTCGTCGATGAGGTCGTCCGCGCGGCGGCGGTAGGTGGGAGCAGACTCGGTGTCGCCGTTCGCGATCGCGGACTTCTCGAGGCGAAGCCAGTAGTTCCTGTCGTTGACGAGTGTGGTGTGGCGCTGTTCCGCGCTCCTCGCCTCCTCAAGCAGGGCGTCGGCGCCGCGTTGTGCGGAGCGGAGGGCGGAGGCGTAGGTGCTGAGGGCGGTTGATGCGCCCTTGTATCGCTTGGTGGTCTCTTCGAGGTCCGAGCCCACTTCAACGGCGCGCTGACGCAGTGCTTCGACGCCATCCGAAACGAGGTCAGTCATCTGTTCGATGTTCTTGAGGGCCGCGACTGACGAGGTCATGGAGTTCGCCACATCACTGTAGTGCTCCGATCCGCGGTCGAGTGTCCAGGGATCGCCAGGCACAGGGTCGGTCGACGCCAACGGTGCCCACGTCAGGGGCCGCCCGCTCATATCTGCCCCAGCAGTGCTTGCGCCAGGTCGTTGTCGAGCTGCTCGTACTGTTCGCCCGCGCCCTTGGCCGCATCGGCGAGGGACGCGATCGCGTCCAGCATCTCGGCGCGCTTGTCGTCCCATACGGACGCGAAGTCCTTGATCTTCTCCGCGAGAGCCTCGTGTCCCGCGGCGGTCGCCAGGTAGTCGGCATTGTGTTGGGCGGCGTCGAACTCGGTGGCCACCGCGCGCAGATGATGCCCGAGATCCACCAGCATCGTCGAATCGAGCTTGAGCGTGCCCGCCATTGTTCCCCCCACCCCTCAGTGGTCGTCAAGGAATCCTATCCCCTGAATCCCCGCGGGCCCAAGCCCGGGCGCTAGCGGCACGACTCCCGGTCGAACTCGGCGAAGCGTTGTCCATCCTTGACGACGGCGTTGATGTGGCAGAAGACCTCGGTGCCGTCCGGCAGTGTCGCTTGAACCAGGTCGAGGTCGTCGCTTGCGTCGGAAACCACACTCAGCGAATCCATCTCGATGACCACGTCGTTAGCCGCACTTAGTTGCTCGATCACGGGGGCGGAGAGCTCGCGTACCAGCGCGTCTCTTTGGTCCTCGAGGTCCTTTCTGTGGTCTTGCCAGCGGGTGTCGATGAAGGCGAGTCCGAGTACGAGGATGAGCATGGCGGGCATTGTCCAGCCCCACAGGCGTGAGAAGCGGCGGTTCTTTTCGGATCGTTTGCGTGAGGGCCACCATGAGGTGGCGAGGGAGCTGGCGTAGAGCACCACCGAGCCGATCGCGAGGACCACGAGGATGATCTCCCACCACGGGGTGTGTGGGGGCAGAGGCGCGACGTAGGGAAGAAGGACTTGCGGATTCACGGCTGAGTTTCCCCCTTGAACGGTCGTGTCATGCTACCTCGGCACAAGTTGCATTCCGAGGCGCTCGTTCTGGTCTGCCC
>JAYTGI010000010.1:0-2918 GCA_043733605.1 Demequina sp.
TTGTCTGTGCGAGCATCCACAGGTGGTTGAAGGCGCTGCGGCTGGGGTGGATCGCTTTGGCCTCCAGCAGCGCGCCGACTTCACGTAGCGGCCACCGCAACTTATCGTAGGTCGATCCGTTAATCAGTGCCCGACCGAAGGTTGGGGCATCCAGACCCATGATCATCCGCATCGTGGTGGACTTTCCAGAGCCGTTTGGGCCCAGGAAGCCCGTGACTGCACCGGGACGCACAGAGAAGCTGAGATCGTTCACGGCAAGCCGGTCACCGTAACGCTTGGTCAACTGTTGAACCTCGATCACAGCGCGGTACCTCCATCATCTCGGCCACCCTTACCCGGAGTGGTTGGGTGCTCGAAAACGATCATGCACTTCGTTCCCTTACAGGACGCTTTCACGTTCTCGGATCGAGGCACCAGATTCACCAGGAGCTGCACCTGCTGGCATCCGAGGTCCGGAATCTGGCGACGGTGGCAACCGATGTCGGCGAGGACGATTCTTCCCACAGCATCACCATCGACCGCGACACCGCAGAAGTCTTCGCCTCACATACGATCAACCCCCACCACCACTACCAACCCCAAAAACCACAAAAGGCCCCTCCCGAAGGAGGAGCCCCTGTGAACGATGTCTTGAGACACCGCGGAACGATGTCTTGAGACATCACAAGGTAGGCCAGGTGGGACTTGAACCCACGACCGACGGATTATGAGTCCGCTGCTCTAACCGGCTGAGCTACTGGCCCTAGAACGCTCCACACTAGTGGCGAATCTCGTACGCCGTCTCACCGTGCTGGTGATAGTCGATGCCTTGCTCCTCGCCCTCGGGAGTCACACGCAGCCCAATGACGGCGCGCAAGGCCATCGCGATGATCCAACTTGCGACAAAGGCGAACGCACTCGCGGCGACTACCGCCACCGCCTGCTTGCCCAATTGAGATGGGTCGCCTGAGTTGACCAGGCCCGCCGCTTGGGTGCCGGTGCCCACGATGAGTCGGGCAAAGAAGCCGAGAAACAGCATCCCCACCACGCCGCCAACGTAGTGAACGGCGACAACGTCGAGCGAGTCGTCGTACTTGAAGCGGAACTTAAGCTTGATCGCGAGGAAGGCGGCGCCCCCAGCGATGAAGCCGAGCAGCAGCGACGCGAAAGGGTCGAGATAGGCGGCAGCGGGCGTGATCGCCACGAGTCCCGCCACGGCGCCCGTCGCCGCGCCAAGCGCGGTGGGCTTTCCAGTGAGCCGCTTCTCGAGCAAGAGCCAGCCGGCGATTCCCCCAACGCCAGACAGGTGCGTTGCGAGGGCGGCCGACGCGGCCACCCCGTTTGCGGACAGCGCAGACCCAGCGTTGAACCCGATCCAGCCAAACCACAGCAGGCCGGCGCCGAGGATCGTCAGCGGCAGGTTGTGCGGAAGCATCGGCGTCTGTGGCCATTCCCGACGCGGTCCGAGCACCAGCGCGAGGGCGAGCGCCGACGCTCCGGCCGAGATCTCCACCACGGTGCCGCCCGCAAAGTCAAGCACCCCCCACTCGGCCATCCAGCCGCCTGGGCCCCACGCCCAATGCGCGATGACGGGGTAGACCCCGATCGACCACAACGCGAGGAACGAAAGCATCGCCCCAAACTTCATGCGATCGGCCGCGGCACCGGTAATGAGGGCGCCCGTCACGATCGCGAACATCATCTGGAACATCGCGAAGGCGATGGGAGGGAACGTGAGATGCGAGAAGACGGCGCTATCGGCAAGGCCCTCGAGCCCGGCGTGGTCGAGGTTTCCGATGAGGCCGCTGCCCGTGTCGGGGCCAAAGGCGAGGGTGAAGCCCACCAGGACCCATGTGACCGAGATCGCCACCATCGCCGACATCGTGTACATGATCATGCCGAGCGCGTGCTTAGAGCGCACCATGCCCGCGTAGAAGATGGCGAGGCCAGGGATCATCAGCAGCACAAGCGCCGTGCTGACGATCATCCACGCGGTGTCGCCTGTGTCATACATGGGTGCCATAACTTACCCTTCATCGCAGTGCGGAGCCAGGCTACCGTGCGCGCGGCGGGACCACAGATCGTGTAAAGTTTTCACGGTTCGCGACGACGACGTTGTCGCCGTTCCCCTGTAGCTCAATTGGCAGAGCAGCCGACTGTTAATCGGCAGGTTAGTGGTTCGAGTCCACTCGGGGGAGCTTGACGTTGAGGGCCAAGCACTCTGACACGTCGCCCCCAGTCTTGCGCCCATGGGCGCCCAGTCACACGCCTACTCGCTTCTGAGGCCGCGCCGCTTGCCTTCCAGGGCGATGATCTCCCCAAAGATGCGTGACGCATCGTCGGTACCCTCGCCGGCACGCTTCATGGCGCCGCGCAGTTCGCCGATGCGCTTGGTGAGGTGACCATCGAGAACCTTGCTCATGAGGGAACCCGCATACGCGGCGATCGTGTCCGGTCGGTCGTGCGGCAATGGAGTCACCGCTAGTTCGTTGACCGAACCTGCGAGATCCTCCCCCGCCTCTTCCGCCACTCGGGCTACCCAGTCATGCCCCGCAGTGCGAACGCCCCCCGCGGCCTGAACTGCGGAGTAGATCGCCCGATAGAGGCTCACGCCGAACGCATCGGCCGGGAGTTCGTCGGCGACCGCAAGCGCGGCCTTGTCATCGCGAATCGCCTCGGCCGCCTGCAAGAGCACCCCCAGAGACAACGCCTCGGCACGCACCACGGGGTCTCTCCTGTTGGGGCGTTCCATGGCGGGGCTGCCGTCGAGAGCGTCGGCGCCTAGCGGGCGTTGAGCTGCGCCTCCCGTACCTCCCGCTCCGCCTGCTCCTCCCAAGCCTCCTCCTGTGCGCCCGCCTCCCACGCGGCCGCCTCCAGCTTGCGTGACGGCGGCGATGACGACCTCGGTCTCCATGCCAAGCCACCCCGCCAAGCGTCGG
>JAYTGI010000011.1:0-8024 GCA_043733605.1 Demequina sp.
AAATGGGCACGGGGACCGTGCTGGTGAACCTCAGCGGTCGCGGCGACAAGGACATGGACTACGTCATCGAGAACTGGGGCATCGGCCAGGATCGCTGAGCCGTTGCGGCGATGACTAGCGGAGCCGCCTCATCGCGGTTACGATAAAACATGTCTAGAGGGTGTTGAGACCTGTTTTAAGGAGGCCGACGATGACGAAGCGCACAGTTGAGCTACGGCCGCACGTCCAGGACGCCCTCGACGTCTGGGGCCAACTCATCCGGCGCGGACGGCTGGAGCGGGGATGGACTGCCAAGGACCTGGCTGCGCGCGGAAACATCTCGGAGCAGACAGTGCTCGCCGCAGAGTCCGGCCATCGAGGCACTTCCGTGGGCACCATGATGGATCTTGCCGACCTCGTGGGTGTGCCCCTCTTTGGGATTGAAGATCGCGCCGAGATTGCCATTCGTCGTCAGCGCGGCGAGGAGATGCTGGCCCTGCTTCCAAGCCGCGTGCGGCGCCCAAGGAACGGACCCGTCGATGACGACTTCTGATGAGTTGTACGTCTGGACGTGGCTACCCGGCCAGACTGAGCCCGTCCTGGCAGGAAGGGTGGACCAGGCCGGACCGGTCGTCACCTTCATTTATGCGCTGCGGTATCGGTCCAGGCCCGACGCGATCAGCCTGTTCGCGCCCGAGCTTCCGCTGCGACCGGGTGTCCAGGAGCCTGGCGATGGGCTGACTATCGCTGGCGTGCTCAGGGATGGGAGCCCGGATCGATGGGGTCGCGGCGTCATTGAACGCAGGCGAGGTGTCGCGCCAAATTCGCTCAGCGAAATCGACTACATGCTGAGCTCGAGCTCGAATCGCTTTGGAGCGCTGGACTTTCAAGCTGGTCGTGAGACTTATGTCCCCAGGGGGGATTCCGCGACCCTCGACGAGCTACACCAGGCAGCCGCCATCGTCGATGAGGGCCGTGAACTGTCGGCGGGTCTCGACGCGGCACTCTTGCATGGCACGAGCCTCGGAGGCGCGCGGCCCAAGGCGACCCTTACCGACGCCGATGGTAGCGAGTGGCTCGCCAAGTTCGCCTCGTCAGACGATCGCGTCTTTTCGGTGGTGAATGCCGAAGGCGCGATGCTTGAACTTGCGCGTAGGGCAGGCGTGAATGTGCCCGAGAGCAAGGTCGTGTCTTCCCTTGGCAAGGAAGTCCTTCTGGTCAAGCGATTTGACCGCGATGGCAAAGGCGGGAGGCGCCACGTGGTGTCTGGCTTGACGATGTCGCAGACGGACGAGATGTACGCCCGGTACGTGTCCTACCCGCAGATCCTCGATGTGCTCCGCATGTACGCGAAGGACGCCACTCAGCCAGGCCCGGAGCTGTTCCGGCGCATCGCCATGAATGTCGCCATCAGCAACAACGACGACCACGCTCGCAACCATGCGGCCTTCTGGGACGGGACGCACCTGGAGCTGACGCCGGCCTACGACCTTGCGCCGGGGCACCGGTCAGGGGATACCTTCGAGCAGGCGATGGCTTTTGGGCGAGGTGACCGGGGTGCCAAGGTGTCCAACTTCGCGGCGTTGGTGCGCGAGTCGGAGGTCTACGGGCTGAGTGCGGCAAAGGGCCGCGAGATCGTTGACAATATCGCGTCCAGCATCAGCGAGAACTGGAACGCTGCTGCTGAGATCGCGCGTTTGAGTGCCGCGGACAAGCAGCGGCTCCGCGAAAGACAGGTGTTGCCGAGAGCCGCGTTCTTCGACTATGCAAACTGATGGCTTCGAGGGCGATGCGGCGAAACATGACGGTGCTAGCGTGACGCCGTGACCCGCCGCTCAGCATTCGTGGTGTTCGCGCCGCTGGTGTTCGTCCTCTCGGGGACGTTCCAATATGTGGGCGCGGGCGTGGCCGTGGGGCTGTTCGACCGCATGCCGGTGGTCTCTGTCGCGTGGACCAGAATCGCGATCGCGGCGGTCGTGCTGATCATTTTGCTGCGACCATGGCGACGCCACTGGACCCGTCGCACCTGGTGGCGCGCTGTGGCCTTCGGGACTGTGCTCGCGGGAATGAACATCACGTTCTACCTGGCGCTGGAGCATCTTCCCCTGGGTACCGCGGTCGCCGTGGAGTTCATCGGGCCCGTCGCGGTGGGTGCCCTCACGGGCCGAGGTTGGCGAGAGCGGGTGGCCATCGCGCTCGCCGCGGTCGGCGTTGTACTGATCGCCGGGGTCACGCTTGATGCAGGCGGCGGAGATGCAGCCATCGGCCTCTTCTGGATACTGCTGGCGGCCGCGGGGTGGGCGGGTTACATCATCCTCGGCCGCAAGGTGGCGACTCCGGCGCCAGGGGAGCCGTCTGGCATGGAATCGCTGTCCGTGTCGATGGCCGCAGGGGCCGTCGTGTTCGCGCCGATCGGGGTCCTTGGCCTGTTCAGCGGGGACGCGGCGCCCATCGCCGATCTGAACCTGATGCTGCTGCTGGTCTTGGTGGCAGTGTTTTCGTCGGTGCTGCCCTACGGCATCGATCAGATCGTGTTGCGCCATGCCCCGACGGCGCGCTTCTCCGTGCTGCTGTCCGTGTTCCCCGCTACCGCGCTCCTTGTGGGGGCCGTGATGCTCGCGGAGATCCCCACCCTCATCGAAGGCATCGGGCTTGTCGCCGTTTCGGCGGCGATCGCGCTCACCTCGCAGCGGGTGCCGCCGTCGGTAGAGACGGTGGTTCCTCCCGAATAGGGAAGGGTGCGTACTCCGCAACGTTCCCAAAGGTGGGCCCCGTGGGGCTCGAACCCACGACCCGCGGATTAAAAGTCCGCTGCTCTACCAACTGAGCTAGAGGCCCGCCCCGCAATCCTAAGGGGAGTCCGGCCTCATGTTCGCCCCCGGAGCGACCGGAGCGACCGGAGCGACCGGAGCCACCGCGCCCCGGCGTACGCTCGAAGCATGCCCCGTTCCAGGATTGCCGTCCTCACGGGAGCGGGCATCTCGACCGGATCGGGCATCCCCGACTTTCGCGGCCCCGCGGGCGTGTGGACCCTGTACCCCGACCGCGCGCGCTTGCTCGACATCGACGCCTTCATGAGCGACCGCGACGTGCGCGTCGCGGGTTGGCTCGATTGGCGCGACAGCCCCGCTCGAAGTGCCACGCCGACGGTGGCGCACCTCGCGCTCACTCGCCTCGTCGAGGAGGGCGTCGCCCACGAGATACTCACCCAGAACTTCGATGGGCTTCAGCAGGTAGCTGGCACTCCGGCCGACGCAGTGGTCGAGCTCCACGGGACTCTTCACACCACGTCGTGCCAGCGGTGCGGTCGGGGAGTCAAGACGGCCGAGGTGTTCGCCGCCCTGGACGCGAGCCCCGATCCGGCGTGCGCGAGCTGCGGCGGCAACCTCAAGCCGGACATCGTCTACTTTGGCGAGTCGTTGCCTCCGGAGGCGATGCGCCGTGCCGTCGAAGCGGCGAGCACGTGCGACACCTTCATCGCGATCGGCACCACGCTGTCCGTCTACCCGGTGGCGAGTCTCGCGAGCATTGCCGTCGAGGGAGGGGCCGACCTCATCATCGTCAACGCCGAGCCCACCGGTTACGACCGCTACGCATCCGAGATCATCCGCGACCCGATCGACGCGGCCGTCCCCGCATTGGCCGAGCGCTACCTGAACTAAGCGGGCGCTGTGGGGGGAGGGCCGCCGCGTCCGCGCCACCTCCGTCTGATCCACTTCAAGACACGGAGCACCACCACCACCAAGGCGGCCGCCACCGCACCCAGCAGCGCCCCAGAACCATTGAGAATGACGTCGTCGATGTCCGCCACACGGCGCAGCGTCAGCTGGGTCAACTCGATCACGAGAGACAGGCCCGCGCCAGCCATCGTCGCCATGATGATGCGTGCGATGAGCGGCGAGGTCCACAGCCACACGAGCAGTACGCCGAGTGGCACGAACATCGCGATATTGCCGTACAGATTCGCCATGGCCGCGTCAGAGGAGGACCTGAGGCCGCGCCTGATCTCGACGAGCGGGTGCAGGTTGACCCGCGAGCCCGCCTCGGCATCTCCCACGCTGAAGCCGACGGTGGCCACCAGGATCACCCCTGTGGTGGCCACGAGCATGGCCCACATCGTGGCGCGCAAGCCATGCCGCGCTCCCCCGCGCGCCACCGAGACCCTCGCCACCACCAAGATCACTGCGGCGGCGACAAGCATCGCGATGATCACGGGGGTATAGCCCGCAATGTCCCACGCGCGACTCATCGAATCCTCACCATGCCATGACGGTAGCGGTTCACATGCCCAGCAAGCGGAAGGCGGCGAACGCCACCGCTCCGCCGAGCAGGATCCAGTTGGTGTCGCGCTTCCAGATGGTGACGGCCGCGGCCGCGAGCGCCATGAGGTGCCACGCGCCAAAGGACCTGAAGCCGTCCCCAGTGAGCAGCAGCGTGTTGGCGGCGATGGCAGCCATGGCCGCAGGGCCGGCGAGCTCGAGCGTGCGCGCCCAACCGGGCGAGAGCTCGCGGTCGCCCGCGAACAGCGCGATCCCTAAGTACTTGATGGCGAAGGTGAGCGCCGAGGCGAAAAGGAACAAGACGAGCGCGGTCACGGTGCGCCCTCCCTGGGTTCGTCTTCCTCGCCGGTGGGTGCCCCGCGGTACCACGACGCGGGGGTGAGCAAGCGAGTCACGCCGATGCCTGCGACCGTCGCGACAATGACGTTGGCGCCGTACGGAAGGTCACGCGCGGCCACCGCGACCCCCGCGGCGATGACCGCGGCCATGACTCCGGGCCTGTCGCTTACCGTGCGCAGGATGATTGCCAAGAACATGAGCGGAACGATGAAGCCGATCTGCCACGAGGCAGGGATGATGGGGCCGATGACGATGCCGAGCATCGCCCCGCCCGCCGCCAGTCCCGTGAAGAGCGACGCGCCTCCCAGGAAGAACCAGCGGCGGCGAACGGGGTCGGGAATGAGGGGAGTGAAGTGCTTCTCGAAGGACGCCGCCTGGTCCGTCAGCAAGTACGCGAGCACGATGCGCCATCGGCGAGGGAAGACCTTGTAGACGCGCGCGAGCGACGCCGAGTACAACGCGAACCTGGCCTGCACCACGGCGACGGTGCCCAGGATGATGAGCCACGGTGCGCCGCGCTCCGACAGGTCCATGAGGGCCAGCTGCGCCGCGCCGGCATTGAGCGTCCAGGTGCCGACCGCTCCCGCCCACGCCGGGATGGTGGAGGACGAGGCGATGAGCGCGCCCATGGCAAGGCCGAAGACGGCGCCGCCCATCGACAGCGGCAGCATTTCTTTGGCGCCGCGCGCAAACTCTCCTCGCAGGTGCCTAGGGACGCGAAAGGAGAAGGCGTCGCGGTCGGTCACCGGCCCAGTGTGACACGCGCCTGATTTCTCCCAGATGTCTCAAGGTCCCTGGCGACTCGCGGCTTCCTCAGGCGGGAATCACCACGCGCCAGCGCGTGAGCCTGAACACGGCAAGCCCAAGGCCGTAGCCAATGGCTGCTATTGCAAGCGCCACGATGGTCACGCTCACGTACCCGTGGTCGGGATCGAGGAACGGGTAGGGAACCCAGCCGTCGGTCGCTCCTCGCACAATAACGACGACGAGCCACACCACCGGATAGATGAGAACCACCCACGTGGATCGCCACGGTAGCGGCGAGCGGGGACCCTCGATGAGCCAGTCCGCCAGCAGCAGCACACTCGACACCCCGTGCAACACGATGTTGGCCCACGGGTATGCGATCTGCACGTCGACGCCCACAAGCAGCGTCCAATAGACGATTCCCACGATGACCAGGTAAACCGTCGCGCATGCGCGCGCCAACTCGACCCAACGCGGTCGCGCCCGTCCCGTGAATCGCACGGCGATCAACAACACCACGATGCCGATCACGTTTGATTGGATCGTAAAGAAGCCAAAGAAGTTCCACAGCACGAACACGCCATCGCGCACAGGGACGTAGGTGGTAGCGGCCAGGGCAGTGATGAGCGTGGCCGCTCCGAGAAGCCTGACAGCCATCATCGTCTTCATGCGCGACTGGTTTTCATGCGCGACTGGCTTTCATGTAGCAGAGGCTACCGGGACCTACGTCCCCCGTCATCCCGACGCGACCGCGCCTGGCATCGGCGATGGGGCTGTGCTACTGATCGCGAGGGCACTCACACCGTTGACGTCACGCGTTTCTCGCTTTCGAATCCAAGAAATCCCTCTCCGCCGCGCCTGGGGCCAACGCTGCTGCCTCCGCATAGGCCGCACGGGCCTCCTGGTCGCGTGACAAGCGATCAAGCAGGTTCGCCCTGGTGGCGTGCCACAGGTGATAGCGCTCCAGGGGGAGGCCCTCGACCAGACCTAGCGCTCGTCCAGGTCCGTCGACCTCGGCAATTGCAATGGCGCGATTGAGCGCAACGATCGCGGTGGGATTCAGCGCGAAGAGCTCGTCGTACAGGGCGACGATGGCGACCCAATCCGTCTCCGTCATCGTGTTTGCCGACGCATGAACCGCGGCGATGGCGGCTTGAAGTTGGTAGGGGCCTTTTTTGGCGGCCGACCGGCAGCCGTTCACAAATGCCAAGCCTGTAGCAATGAGTCCTGCATCCCAGCGGGAACGATCCTGGTCTTCCAAGAGGACCACGGATCCTTGAGTGTCGAAGCGAGCAGCTCGCCGCGATTCCGTGAGAAGCATGAGTGCAAGGAGCCCTCGCGCCTCGACGGCTCCAGGGAGCAGGTCAGTGAGCGTGCGCGTCAGGCGAATTGCCTCGCGGGCGAGAGGGGGGACCGTGGCGGTGGACTCGCCGTAGCCCTGGTTGAACACGAGGTACAGGACCGCAAGAACAGCGTCGAGCCGCGCAGGGAGCTCCTCGCGGGCGGGCACCCGATAGGGGATCCTGGCTTCGGCGATCTTGCGTTTGGCCCGCGTGAGCCGCTGCGCCATCGTGGGCTCGGGCACCAGGAACGCGCGGGCGATCTGCGCGGTGTCGAGCCCTGCAACGAGCCGTAGCGTGAGCGCCACTCGCACCTCGAGCGCGAGCGCAGGGTGGCAGCAAGTGAACATGAGACGCAACTGATCGTCCTCGACGGATTCGTCGAGGGCCGCGGCCACAGCGTCGCCAGGATCGGGTTCTGCGGGAGTGCCGAATAGGTGGAACGAGCCCTCATGGCGCGCCCTCCTCGTTCCCTCCCTGCGAGCAACGTCTACGGCGCGATTCCTGGCGGTCGTGATGATCCAACCCGCAGGGGAGGGCGGGATTCCATCCCTTGGCCAGGTCTCGACGGCTCGAACAAATGCGTCTTGAACCGCCTCCTCGGCGTCGTCGATGCTGCCGAGAGCCCGCACGAGCACCGCAACGGCGCGCCCGGATTCGTGGCGAAAGGCCTCCGCCACGAGTGCGGCCAGCGCGGCGTCGGCGTCGGTGTCGGCGTCGACGAGGGGCATTTGCATGGTTACCCGCCTTGGATGGGTCGCACCTCTATCGGTGCCCCGCATGCGGCGGACCCTTTGCCAGCCCAGTCCATCGCCGTGTCGCGGTCAGCGGCCTCGATGACCCAAAATCCGCCCACGTGCTCCCTGGTTTCAAGATAAGGGCCTTCTGTGGTGAGAGTCTGTCCGTCCTTGGCGGACACGACGGACGCCTTGGTGGGCTCGGCCAGTCCACCTGCCAACAACCACCCTCCCGACGCGCGCAAGGCGTCGTCGAACTCGCCCACAGCGGCGTGGAAGCGCTGCAGGCGCTCAGGGGACGGGGGCGCTGCGGAGTAGTCGTTATAGACCGACAATAAGTACTGAGAAATGGGGTACTCCAATCTGGGCAAGCCGTGCGCGTGCCGTCATCCCTTACACGAATCAGGGTGCCGCGAATCGACGAGGTTGGCAACGGCGGCTTTGCATGCCTCACTCGTTGGGGTAAGGCGCGGCGGCCCCACAGGCTAGAGTCCCGCGACTGAGAGCAACGCAAACGCGAATGCTCCTGCGGTCATCGCCCATCCAGCCGACCTCCTCCACAGCGCCACGCCAATCGCCACCGCAGCCGCGACGTGCCACGC
>JAYTGI010000012.1:0-2907 GCA_043733605.1 Demequina sp.
GCACGTGTTCCCGTCGCTCGCCATGATGTCGGTGGGTATGGCATTCGTCTTCATTCCGACGTCTTCGACGGCTCTTATGGGTGTGTCTCCGCGAGATGCGGGCGTGGCTTCGGCCCTGCTCAACACGTCCCAGCAGGTGGGGGGATCCGTGGGACTGGCGTTGCTGTCGACCCTGTCGCTTGCCGCCACCAACCGCTCGGTTGACAAGCTCGGCATGGTGGAGCGCACGCTTTCCGACGGCTCTGTGATCCAGGCGCCAGGGGCCGAGTCGTTGGTTGCAGGCTTCCACGCGGGATTCATGTGGGGAGCAGTGTTGCTCATGCTGGGGCTCGTCGCCGCCGCCATCTTTGTCAGGGTGCGTAAGCACGAGTTCCACTCCCAGGGGCTTGGCGAATTGGCGGAGGACGCGGTCCCTGTCTAGGCAGGGGGCCGTCCCAGCACCCCGCGTGTTAGCTGCTCGAAAGGGGCGCCCACGCACAAAAGCCGAACGCGACTTTCACGTCACGTTCGGCTGGGTTGTGGAGCAAAACTGCTCGCGACGGCGCCCCAAGGTGTGAGGCTAGGAGCGGCTAGCGGGAGAAGACACGCCCAAACAGCGACGTCGATCCCGCACCGGACGTGCCGTTCGAGCTGCTGTGACCTTGGCAACGCTTGTTCTGCGGGACACCTGCGAGCGCTTGCTCGACGTGGTTTCCGCAGCCGGTCCAAGTTGCCTTGCCGCAGGTGGGGCAGGTGGCGGGAGAGCACATAATGTGACCTTTCTCATGGGTTCTGAGAGAACCGTAACATACCCCAGGGGGTATGACAATTCGGGACTTGAACAGTCGAAAGGAAGGATTCCCCTGGCGCAGAGCCCCCGCCGGTGTGACATTCTTCACACCCGCTTTCGCGTCACGATTTGGGTGCCCAGCGCTCTCATTGTGCAGCGAAACGGAAGAGAAAGGGGCGTTCATGTGGGACAGGGCCAGGAAGTCGGCACGTGAGGCACGGGAGTTCGCGAACCTCCATGCCCTTGTGTTCCACGCCGATGCTGCCCCAGACCTCCCGATGTCGACGAGCGCTCACCCCTTCCAGCAAGAACAGCGTTCCCAATGCGTCAGTGGCGAGTGGCGCGGGCGCGCTGTGCAGCGTTTCTCGACCTCGGCGATCACCGTCGAGCTGATGACCTTGCCGGGGATTCTTCCGCGGCTCCAAGTCATCCCATCGGGCCTCGAACGTGGGGCGTTGGCCGTCGGAGGTTGGGTCTTTCCGACGGGCGACTCGACCTTCGATAGCCGTTGGACCGTCATGACGGATGACGCCGAGTTTGCGGCGGCCTTCCTGTCCCCCCGTGTCAGGGAGGCACTTCTCCACCCTGCGGCCGCTGGGCGCGCCCTGGTGGTCGATGGTTCCGCAGTGTACCTGTGGGCGCCTGGTGAGCAGTCGTGGTCGGATACACGCGTCCGCTTTGAATTCCTTTCCGTGATCTGTGGCCGCATCGAGGCAGACGTGTGGGGTCGCTTCGACGCCACGCCTCAGGCGCGGGCCTGGAGCGGCGCGTCCGAAGTGTGGGTGCCCGGCAAAGAATTCGTTCACGACGACGCGCAGTTTCGCGTGGCTACGGTGCCGCTGGACGACGTCACTGATGACCAGCGTGGAATGCTGGGAGACACCGGCGAATTTGAGATTGCCTTGCTCAAGGCCCAACTTGATGGCGTGGCTTTCCTTCCTGGCCCGGATGACACCGCCGATAGCTACGGTTCATGGCTTGTAGCTCCCGATATGCGGGCCTAGCAGTAGCGCCTTGAGCCCTCGACCTCGGCCGGTGGGTGACGTACGTCCGCACGGGGTCTAGGGTCTTATCGAGGGGTGAACGAACCCGTGATGTGGCGAGCGAGGTGAGTATGCGCGAAGGGCGTCGAGTGACACTTGCCGATGTCGCGCGCGAGGCCGGCGTCGCGAAGTCGACCGCCTCATATGCGTTTTCCGATCCGAACAGGCTCGCTCTCGAAACCACGGGTCGCGTCAGGGAAGCCGCAGCCAGGCTGGGCTATTCGGGGCCATCTGCTCTTGGTCGAGCCCTCGCCTATGGGCGAACGAGCGTGGTCGCGGTGGTGACCCGTGCATTGCTAGAAGCGCCCAATACCGATCCGCATGCCCTTCAAGTGATCGATGGACTGTCGCGCGAACTCGCGGCGCTTGGCTACGGAGTCTTGCTCCTGCCCCCGATTACCGACGCGGCGACTCACAAGCTCCACGCTGGAGCGATGTACGACGCCGCCGTCACGGTGCGCCGCATAGACGGGATTCCTGAGACCGACGCGATGCTCGCACAGCGTGGCGTGCCCTGGGTAAGGCTCGACGGAGTCCCTGATGACGACAAGGCTGTGGCGATGGACGCGGTGACGCCGTCAATGCAGATACTGAGGTCCTTGATGGACGACGGCCACGTGCGCATCTCCACAGTGACGTTGAGGCTCGGCATCGAGGGCAGCACGATGCATATTGTCGATGGGCCTGACGCGGCGACGCTGATCAAGGACCTGCCGTCCTCGGTGCCTCAGCGAGTGCCGCGAGAGCGCATCGAGGCCTTCGGGCGGTTGGGCATTGCACCCTCACACATCGTGTCGTGTTCGATCGTGACTAGGGAAGACGGGTACGCAGCCGGAAAGGCTCTCTTGTCCCTGCCCGTACGCGAACGACCCACAGCCATCGTCTGCCAGGCCGATGTATACGCGTGGGGCGTGAGCGATGCCGCTCGCGATCTTGGGCTCCGAGTGCCTGAAGACGTTTCTATCACCGGATTCGACGGTCTAGTCGGTGGCGTATTCGATGACCTCAACCTCACGACCGTCGTGCAAGACGGCGCGACCAAGGGCAGGCTGGTTGCCCGTTGGGTGACGCTCGCCTCGACGGAGCCCGAAGCGC
>JAYTGI010000013.1:0-2897 GCA_043733605.1 Demequina sp.
CACCGGAACACGCAACGCCCGCCGCAGTCATGGCATACACCCGGGAGCAGCTGGCTCGCGGGGGGAAGTTCCCTCCCACACCACCACGATGGTGGCTGATCTTCTTGGCTGATGGGCGCACGCGCTCGCGCCTCTACTGCGCGTTCGAGAACCTCGGCGAAGTGACAGAGGAGCGAACGGTGGATAGGCGGTACTTCAACCTAGTGCCGGCGTCGCTCTTGCAACATCTTGCCGGGCGCCTTGTGATCGAGTGGGGGGCCGACGCGATCAACTGGGTCAAGGCGGGCGCACTCGCGAGCCGTGCCAAAGTGCTCGAAATCGCAGATCGAGACGCGGTGCCCTTCCCCGGCTTCGACGCCATCTCGCTCGCCTTCACCGAGTTGTGCAAACTGGTAGAAGACCCGCGCTACGCCGCGTGGCGGGCCGCTCTGGGCGCGGTTCAGGGCATCTACGTGATCTCCGACGCGAGCAACGGCAAGCTCTACGTGGGCCAGGCGGATGGGGGCGACCGCATCCTTGGCCGCTGGCGCGACTACGCCCTCACTGGACACGGGGGCAACAAGCGCCTGATCGAGGTGTTGAACGCAGACCCCGAACGTGTCCACCAGTGGACCTGGAGCATCTTGCGTGTGTTCGGCTCAAGCGAGCCGCCGGACGCGGTGGACAAGGCCGAGCAGCACTTCATGAACACCTTGCGGACCAAGGAGTTTGGCTACAACTAGCCACCCGCCGCGCAATCAGCACTCATGCGGTGGGGCCGGCTCTCAGTCCGCGGACTTGCCACCCTGCCGTGATTTCGCTGCAAGCGTTGCGCCGAGCACCACAGCGCCAACGAGCGCCTTGCCCACCGTTGGCGCCACTTCGCGGCCCGCGCGCTTCCATTGTTCGCCGTCCCGCGCAGCGTCGCGCCAGCGCTTGGCGTCAAGACGCACTTCCGAAGCCGCCACGTCGAACGGCGCGTGGAAGGCGTCCACCGTATGGGCGACGTCTTGCAGCGACTCGAGCACCTTCTTGGACTTCCCCTCGTGGTTCAAGACCTGGGAGTTCGCTGTGGCCGCCGCCACGCTCATCCGTCCCTGGAGGCGATCCGTCGCACCAAGAATCGCCTGCCGCCGCGACTCACGGACGTCCTCCAACGCAGTGCGGTGTCCATCGAGTTCCGCGAGGTTCTCCTGACTCACCCGATCCAAAGTGAGAATATCCATCGAGTCGTCGAGCTCGAAGCACCGTGCGAGGACTGTGAGCCACACTGCCACTTCGTGGCGGGCTTCAGTCGCGGAGTTGACTAGCTCCTTCATCTTGTCTTGGCTCTCGAAGCGAGCCGCCAATGCATCGAGTTCGCGCAAAGCAGCGGACTGCGTCTCCGCGATCAGCTGCGAGGCGGTCTGGACCTGCGACCACATCGCGTCCGAGATGCGTCCCACCAGCTCGTGCGCGGTTGTTGCCCGCTTCATCGCCTCGGCCGTGCCATCAAGTCTTGCCAAGACCTGATCGCGTTGATGGCGCCGTACGTCATCGAGCTTCGCGTCGATGGTTGCGATCGCGTCGACAAGCTGGCTCATCTCTTGTTGGCGTGCGACCTGAGCCATCACACCCGCAGCACCAGAGAGAATCTCGGGGTTGCTGAGCATCGCACCCGGTCCAGTTTCAATCTGGAGCCACGACTTAATGGAGCCGCGCTGCCCCGCCATCGCAAACTTGATGCCAGGGGTGTCCGTGTCCCAGAGGCCAAACTGCTTCAGGGCTTCCGCCGACTCCGCGGTCAACTTCACCCACCGCCCCGAGGATTGAGCGATCTGGGCCGCGCCTTCCGACGCGGTCGCCGCAGCCCGGATGAACGAGGCGCGCTTTGCGAGGCCAAGGTCTTTGGACAGCGACAACAGTCCGACGGACTTGAGGAACTTCTCGACGTTGGAGGCACTTCCAATCACGGCGACGCCGTCGCCGTCGCTGATGAGTTCAACCTCATCTGACATGTCTCGCTCCTGTCCCCCAGTTTGTACTGAGGCTAGTCGGTCCCGAGGACCGAACGGGCTACCAGGGCCGCGGTGCCCCAGACCCACGGCCGGGCCAGTAGTAGTTCACGGGGTTCTGCTGGCCCTCCGTCTTGAACAGGTGCCGCACGCTGGTGCCGACGATGTGTGCGAGTTCCGGTGCGGGCTCGCCGTGGAAACCCCAACGGCCCACGTCCCCCGGCACTTCAGACGGAAACCACGACTCGATGCGATACACACCGCGAACCACGCCGAAAGCGACGCCGGCGCCGTACTTCACGGACTCCCGGCCGCGCCCGGACAGCTTCCAATGCCCCCTCGTGTACTCGTAGATCCGGGCCGAACCATCGGTTGGCTGGTACTGCCGGTTGATCTTCACGAACAGGATGCGAGCGTCCACGGGCGGCATGGGTTGCGCCCCGTAGCGCGCGATCATGTCCTCCACCGTGCTCAAGCCGTGCCGGGAAGCACCGTGCCCTTTGACGAGGTTCGAGAGCGGGGCACCTGCCAGGTGCAGGCCGTCAATAAGGGCTTGCTCAACGGTGAAAGCTTCGTCTTCCGACGCGAGCGCAGAGCGGACGATGAAGTGCTCCACCTCGAGCCCCGCGGCCTTGATCGCACGAATGCGCTCGAGCTTCTCGTTGTCGCCCGTACCGAGCGCCTCGCGCACGTGTGAGTGGACACGGTCACCCACGCCCTTGCCGATGTAGAAGACCTCACCAGTGCGTGGGTCACGGAGGGCGTAGACGTAGTGGCCGATGACCGCCGCCACCTCGGGAGTGACCGACGGCTCCATGGGAGTTAAGTGCACCGGGTCCCCCACTAGTGGTCTGTCACGACGAACGTGGCCAGGACCGCATCAATGAATACAACTGTCCCTGACCGAGATTCATTGGGCGGCGA
>JAYTGI010000014.1:0-2895 GCA_043733605.1 Demequina sp.
ACTCTGCCGTCGGATTCTCTCGCCATGTCACCCGCAACTGCGTAGAGGTCCCAGTCGCCGTCGAGCGTGGCGACTGGGCACGCGGTGAAGGCGTTGTCCGCATTGAGCAGCACAAGGGACTCGTCGAAGTCGTTGCCGAGGATCCTCTGATACACGGGCGGCGCGTTGTTAGGGGCATTCGGTTCGACGATCGTGCCGACGACAACCCCGCCTGCCACTGCAACGAAGGAACTACCGTGAGCGGTCTTCACGCCAGAGGCGCGCGCGTCGGGATCGCGTTCCCCAAGCATCTGCGCCGGGTCGATGGCATCGCCTCCACCGGACACCCACTCGCCGAACGACAACCCAAAGGCATCGTTGACCGTCACCACAGGGACGTCGCCCTGACCCACGGCCTGGTAAATGTCCGATCCGGAGCCAGGATGTGCTGCCTTGATCTGCGCATTGATCTCGTCGGGGCTGACCCACTCGAGGCCGTCGATTGACTGGGTATCGGTGCCGTACGACTCTGTCGGGAACACGAAACCACACTGGAACGGGCTGGTGATGTCGTCTGGCTTGGCCGCGGGGCTCGGGTCTGTCGTGGCGATGACGTCGGGGGACAAGCTCGCTGCGCCCGTCGGCGTGGGGCTAGGCGCATAGCAGTCGCCGGTCGGAGGGGACCCTTCCACAACAGTGGTGGTGGTCGTGGCCACGGCAATGTTGCCAAGCGTGGACACCACGCGGTAAGAAGTTGTCACGCCCGCAACGGTCACGTCGATTGTCACCGCTCCGGTTTCGTCCGGTTCCACCTGCTGCGCGGCGCCCGACCCGATTGTGACAAACCACCTTCCGTCCTTCATGTGGCTGACTTCCAGCGCTGGTATACCGGTCGAGGGGTTGAACTGGTACCAATATTCGTCCACGTCGGCGCCAGCGGCTTCCTGAAAGTCAGAGCTTTCCATACTCCGGGTCTGTTCCGCCTCCGCCGGCGCCACGGCGTACCTTAGGTGCCCGGTCGACGGTGACGACGTCACACAGTCCGTCTCACCCGCGCCGGGAACAGCGCCAAGCGTTCCCCACGGAATGTGGGTTGCTCCAAAAGCAATTGCCCCCACGGCCACCGCCGATGCGCCGCCCACTCCGGCGGCCCTCACCGTCCGGCGCGTGCGCACTCGCCGGGCGACGCCCCCGCCACGCGCGTCGGCGAACGCTCGCCCGGACATTCGGGCCGCATCGGCCGCCACCGCGTCGTCCATGAGCGCGCCAAATGAGCTATACATGTCAGCCTCGTCCCTTGCTTGAGTGGGTCACGACGGGGATTCGGTCGTCGTCGTCTGAATCTCCAAGCACCGCTGCCAGTCGGGCCGATGCGTCGGCCAAGTAGCGCTTGACGGTGCCGGCGGCGAGTCCGAGCTGGGCGGAGATCTGCGGCACGGTGAGGTCGTCGTAGAACCGGAGCACCATGCAGGCGCGCTCGCGCGGTGGCAATTCCGCGAGCGCCGCCCGAACGTCGAGCACCGCATCGCGGTCGCTCATGCGGATGGCCTCGTCCCGCCCATGGGCCTGACGCTCATGAGCGGTGTCGCGGGTGCGCCGCCCCCGCAGGCGGTCGATGAAGACCGACGGGATGGCTCGCCGCACATAGGCCTCGGCGGCGTTGACGTGGGTGAAGGTGTGGCCCCTCGAGAACGAGCGCACCAAGGCGTCTTGGAGGACGTCCTCTGCCTCGGCATCGTTGCCCGTGAGCAGCCGCGCGTACGCGAGCAGGCCCGAGCCTCGCTCCCGCATCACCTCATCGAGGATGGGCTCCCACCGTGCCACGTCCGCCTCCGCTGCCTAGCCTGTCATGCACACAACGGAAGTGGTCGCACGAATCGTTGGGGCGCGGGGTTCGGCCCGAGGACCCGCTAAGGCTTGCCGACGGGCGTCCAGGCGTAAGTCGGGCCTTCCACCGTTCCGTCTGGGTGCTTAACGATCAATCCCGCCACCGCGAACAGGTCAATGGACGCTGTGTCAATAGGGTTCGCGTCGCACGAGGTGAGAGCCGCTCCTTGATCGAGCAAGTACAAGAGAGATCCGTCCTCTGGAAATGCGCCCGGCTCCAAGTAGACCGGCGGCGGCGTGCCCCAACCGTCTGTGGGAACCACGCCCGTCGCCACGACCCGCCCATCCGCGACTCCGACGAATGTCGCCCCCTCCGAGGCAAATAGGTCGGTCGTGTCTGTGGGGCGAGTCGTGTCGATCTGGTCGATGCTCGGTTCGGCAATCCCGAAGTAGGCCATAGCCCCGCTGTCAGTCACGGTGCCAGCAAAGTGGACCGTCACCACCGGAACGCGGCCCGCGAGGTTGCCGACACCGGGTGCCTGCGAGGGATCATCCGCGAAGCTCGCCCGGATGGCTGCCGCGGCCTCGGCGCCGGTCATCCACTGAGCGCTGTCAATCCAGAGTCCGTCCGTAGTCAAGGAGTCGGTCGGAAAGGTGAAGCCACACTGGAATGGGCTGTCGGCGACGGCGCCCTCGGGCTTGGCCGCGAGGCTCGGGCCGGGACCCTGACTGATGCCGTCCGCCATGTTGGGGTCTCCAGACGGTGTGGGGCTTGGCGTGTAGCAGTCATCCGAGGGGCTGGGCGAGGCGCCGCCAGTCGGCGCCTCCACGGTGTAACTGATGGTCCCCGTCGCCGTCGGATCGGACGGCGCCGCGATGGCGCCGTTGTCCGGCCACTCGATGGCCAATAAGGCACCATCGAGGTTCACCACGTAGCCTCCACCGGGCCCGGGGGTCGCCTCGACCTGATTCCCGTCCGCGTCGGTAACGCGCCAGGTGCCATCGGATTGCTGGATGGCGCGCAGCCTCACGCCGCCCGTCGCGGGGTCGGTCACCACCGTCTCGGCTAGACGCCCATCGCTCCCATCA
>JAYTGI010000015.1:0-2878 GCA_043733605.1 Demequina sp.
GGCGTTTGGGTCATCAACTCTCCTTGCTCACTCGCACTTGGGCTGACTTCGAAGGCTATGACACGTCGCGGACAGGCGGGTCGGCGACTGGCGGACTCAAGGGCAGCAACAACGGCATACTTGTCCGCCGTGAACATGGCGGCCGCCGTCCGGTCACGTTGCACGCGTAGGCGTTGTGTCCGTCCAATGCGAGCTGAGCAGCGCGATCGACTTGGCCTCCGATCTCATGGCCGACACGATCAACGCTTTGAAGCCTTCCCGCTGACCGATCGGCTCGTGGTGACGGTCGGTCCGCCTGTGGCAAGCTGGTCGGCGGTTGTCGTTCGTACGTTGCAGAGTGGGACCTCACTTTGCTTCGCGATCGCACCAACTGCGGGATGATGCCGGAACATAGAAATAATGAGCAGGAATGCCGCAGTACAAGGTCGTGGAACTTCGCGAAGGCCTGATTGGTGGAAAGATGTCCGGCGACAAACTCGAGAAGGACCTTAACGAACACGGCGCCAAGGGCTGGACCCTCAAGAGCATCACCTCAGTAGAGGTGAAAGGCCGCGTTGGTCCGGGTGGCGTGGACGGCATCCTCGTCACCTTCGAGAAGCAGTAGCGGCGCCGCGCCCCAACGGCGGGATCGGGCTACCGTCCTTGGGGCTCCGAGCCGCCCCAAGTCGCATGGTCGAGAGGCGTCCATCGCGGATTTAACTGGTGGCGAACGGGATGCGGCTCGCCGCTGGGCAGCCACGATTAGAACGCCTGCCCCCACTGAGGCTGAACTCACCGATCGCCCGTCGCGGTCAAGCATGTGGGTTGGACGCAAGAGGCCGCACTGTCGGTTCCGACGCGCCGCTAGGGAACAAGTAGTCCGTTGCCGCAGCTACCGCTCTGAGGCGCCCAGCGGATTGTCGATGGGGACCTCGATGAGGTCGACTTCGGTGACCTCGAGGGGGTCGACCGCAAGCGACTCCGCCGGATGGCCGCTCGAGGTCTGCAGGGCCAGGATGGGGACTTCGGCGAGTTTGGCCTCCTCGATCTCGTACCATGACCGACGCCATGACCGGCCCGCTCCTGCAGTACCTGCGGCAGGGGCGCGATGCGATGATGCGCGCGCTCGACGGGCTCGGTGAGTACGACGCGAGACGCCCGCTCACGCCGAGCCGTACGAACATTCTCGGGTTGGTCAAGCACCTCGTCGGCGTCGAACGGTCCTACCTTGGTGAGTGCGTCGGCCGGGCACCCGAGTTCCGCCTGCCCTGGGAAGAGGACGGCTCGATCTGGGACGGCGCAGACATGTGGTTGCGCCCAGAGGAGTCCCGCGACTACGTCGTTGGTCTATACCACCAGGCCTGGCAGAACTCCGACGCGTCGATCGATGCGCTGCCCTTGGAGACCGAGGCCTACGTCCACTGGTGGAAGGAGGACAACCGCCGCCCCTGCCTCGCCAGCCTGATTACTCGCGTCGTGGCTGAGACCGCACAGCATGCTGGCCACGCCGAATCCCGCGCGAGCGCCTCGACGGCCAATGCGGTCGCGACCACGACGCGTTCGGCGGCACCGCCGCCTGGACGGCGTACCTCGCACGCATCCACGAGGCCGCCGACACATTCCGGAACCACACCTGACCGGGCCGTTTCGTAAGGCAAACGCTGACCGGCACGTCGAACACCTCACATTCAGAACGGAGTTGCGACGACCGCCTGAATTCGCCGTTCAGCACCAGGGACAAGGTGACCCTGGCCGTGATGGTCGGAATTCCCGCGTTGTTCGAGACTGGTGGTCGGCTGGTTCAGTGGCATTGTCGACCAGGACGACCACATCAGGCTTGGTGGGTACCCGGGAGCCTTCCGGGCACTATTGAAGAAGGTCAATCGGGAGCTTGGGCTGTCCTTCAAGGAGGCCGCGAACTCCGGTCTGCGCACCGCGTTCGGCTCGTCCGATCCCCTGCGCCGACCAAAACCATGCCTGTTCTGCGGGGACCATTTTGAGCCCGTGCATGAGCACGCCCTCGTCGGTGATCACGAACGAGATGTCGTCTCCCTCGTCCACGTGTAGGGCATCACGGATGTCTCTCGGGAGGGTGATCTGTCCCCTGGTGCGAATCACGGCTCGACTCCTCACAATTTCCAACTTTCCTACTCCCTGGCTTTTCAGAGTGGCCCAGTGAAGGTGAGCTGCTAGGTCTCGCGTTTGAACCCCGCCGCCTTGTTGCGGCGCCACAAGAGGTAACCCTGAGGTGGCCAGCCGTGACAGTATTTGGTGGCTATCGCGCTTCGGTGATGAAGCCCTGTTTCTTCATCCACTCGAAGGCGACATCGGCGGGTTCTTCGCCTTGAACGTCGACCTTGAGGTTCAGGGCGCGCAGAGTCTTGTCCGTCAGCGCGGGTGATATCTTCGCGAAGATTCCTGCGAGCTGTGGGTACTTTGTGAGGGTCCTGGTGAAGAAGATTGGTGCCGCGTTGTAGGCCGGGAAGAACTTTTTGTCGTCCGCCAGAACGGTCAGGCCCAGCGCGTCGATGCGGCCGTCTGTGGCGAACACCTCGCCGAAGTTGCAGGCCCCTTTGTCCGTGGCGCTGTAGATGGCGCCGGTGTCGTAGATGCCGACGTTGCCGTCCGGCACCCCGTCCGCCGCGCCGCGTTCCAGACCATAGTGCTTGAGCATGGGCGCGAAGCCGTCCGGGCGGGAGTTGAACTCGGCCTCAACGCAGAATGTCCGCTGCTCGGCGGGCAGTTTGGCGATGTCGGACAGGCTGCTGATGCCGCCGAGCTTTGCCGCCGCCTCGCTGCGAATGGCGATGCCGTAGGTGTTGTTCATCGGCGCAGGGGCGCCCCAGGTTAGGCCGTTCTTCAGATCCGCCTCGTGCACCGCGTCCCACTGGGCTTTCTG
>JAYTGI010000016.1:0-2876 GCA_043733605.1 Demequina sp.
GGCCAACCTCTGCTCCGAGTTCAGGGCCGTGGGGTCGACCAGCAGGGCGACACGCGGGTCGGAGGCAGCGACCAGCAACGCGTCGACTCGTGACTCGGCGCCAGTGATGGAGGCCACCGCGGTGACCGCGAGTTTCGGAAGCGCCGAGGGCTGCCAGGTCAGCGGCGCAGCGCGAGTCCAGACGGTCTCTCCGTCGACAGCGAGCGTCACCACTATCCCGTAGACGCCGGGCGCGTCGGCCGCCAGTCCAAAACTGCCGGGGGCGACCATGATCGTCGTGGTCGTGCGCTCACCGGCCTTGAGTTGGCCTCCCATGAGTGTGCCGTCGGAGACGACGGTGTTGGCCAGTTGGCGCACAACGGTCTCTGAAGGCGAGTCGACGAAGGCCGCGAGCGCGGCCACATCGGCGAACGGGCCATCGGTGACCGAAAGCGTCACCGTCGCGTTGCTCACTGACCTGACAGTCGAGATCGCCTCGACCGTCAACCCGTATGACGTCTCGGAGCTCGCGCTCGCGGGAACCTCGCCGCTTATCTGAACAGACAGACCCCCGATCACCCGATTGTGCGCAGACGGAGGCCAAGACGGAGACGGTGCCGCTGCGAGCGCCGCCGACCCCGTGAGCGCAACGAGTCCAACCACAGCGACAGTCGCGAGGGCGCGGATCATGCGTGGGGTGAGCGTCATCACGATCGCGCGGTCAGCAATTCTGCGGCCATCAGTGCCATCTTGCGCTCATTGGGGAAGGCGAGCCGAGTGCCGAGGTCCGCGATCGGAATCCACGCCGCGACCTCCGCCTCCCTGTCTGGATCATTTTCCGTCGTGATGTCGCCACCCACGGCTTCCATCAAGAAGTGATGGACCTTCTTGTGAACCCTGCGGTCGTCGCCCGTAAACCAGTAGTCGATCACTCCCAGCGGCTGCAGAATCTCCGAGGAGATCCCCGTCTCTTCCGCGACCTCGCGAATTGCGGCGATCTCGGGCGTCTCGCCCTCTTCAATGTGTCCCTTTGGCAAGCACCACTCGAGGCGTCCGGAGCGGTTGCGGCGGCCGATGCATGCCACGTACGCGACCCCGTCCTCGACCCTGACGGCGACGCCACCGGCGGATATCTCGCGCGATACAGGCAACTGACCTGCCACGCGCGGTGCGCGGCGCTTCTTCGTCGCCGCGCCGACCGGGGGCCGCGGCATGCGCCCGGGGCGAGGGATCGGCAAGTCCGGCATGGCCCAACTCTAACGGGGCGAGCAGGCGGACTCGGGCGAGTGCGCAGCCTAAGCCCTCGCCGTGTCTCGTGCTCATAGGGACGTGACCCGCGCCGCATCGGGCGCGTCCGATGGGAGACTGGTGCCTATGACTCGGCCAACTCCACCCGTTGTTCCCTCCCGCGGCGTGTTGGCCGCGCGCGCCGAGGCGCTGAGCGTAGTCCTACCTCCCGAAGTGGTGGAGCTTGCGGCGACCTTCGCCGAGGCGGGACATGACCTCGTCCTCGTGGGTGGTCCCGTGCGCGACGCCTTCCTTGGGCGCTCGAGCGCCGATCTCGATTTCGCGACCTCGGCGCGACCGGATCAGACGGAGGCCTTGCTGTCCCGCTGGACAAAGGCCACGTGGGACATGGGGCGCGACTTTGGGACCATCGGCGGCAAGAAGCACGACCTCGTGGTCGAGATCACGACGTTTCGCGCGGACGAGTACGACGGGGTCACCCGCAAGCCCGTCGTCGCCTTTGGCGACTCCCTTGAAGGCGACCTAGCGAGGCGCGACTTCACCGTCAACGCGATGGCGCTGCGCGTGGCGACGGGCGAGTTCATCGACCCCTTTGGCGGGCTGGACGACCTCGCGGGCGGGCTGTTGCGCACGCCAGTGGGGGCAGACGTTTCGTTCGGCGACGACCCCTTGCGCATGATGAGGGCCGCGCGCTTCGTCTCCCAACTGGGCTTCGAGATTGAGCCCGCGACGTTCGCCGCGATGAGCCGGATGGCTGATCGCATCACGATCGTCTCGGCCGAGCGCGTGCGGGACGAACTCACCAAGCTGCTCATGGGTTCCGATGTGTGCGCTGGGCTCGCCGCGCTCGTCGATTCGGGGCTCGCCGCGCATGTGCTCCCCGAGTTGCCCGCGCTCCAACTTGAGGTGGATGAGCACCACCACCACAAGGACGTGTATCAACACACCCTCACGGTGATCGAACAAGCAATCGATCTGGAGACGGACGACGACGGGAAGGTGCCTTCGCCCGACCTCGTGCTGCGCCTCGCCGCCCTCATGCACGACGTCGGCAAGCCCGCGACGCGCCGACTCGAGACGGGTGGGGTGGTGAGCTTTCATCACCACGAGGTCGTGGGCGCCAAGATCGCCACCAAGAGGCTCAAGGCGCTGCGGTTCGAGAAGGACGTCATCAAGGCAGTCGCCCATCTCACCGAGCTTCATCTGCGGTTTCATGGATACGGCGAGGCGCGTTGGTCCGATTCCGCGGTGAGGCGCTACGTGACGGACGCGGGCGATCAGCTCGAGCGCCTGCATCGGCTGACCCGAGCGGACGTCACCACGCGAAACCGACGCAAGGCCGAGCGCCTTGCCTTCGCCTACGACGACCTTGAGGCCCGCATCGCAGAGCTGCGAGCCAAGGAAGAAATCGACGCGATCCGGCCCGATCTCGACGGCACGGAAATCATGGCAACGCTGGGCATCGGCCCCGGTCGTGCCATCGGTGACGCGTACAAGTTTTTGCTTGAGCTGCGCATGGAGAACGGGCCGCTTGGGCCCGAGCGGGCGCGGGACGAGCTCCGCGCTTGGTGGTCAGCGCGGGCCTAGCTGTTCGCCCCACCGCCTCGGCCCCGGTCTCGGCCCCGGCCTCGGCCCTGGCCCTGGCCCCA
>JAYTGI010000017.1:0-7875 GCA_043733605.1 Demequina sp.
TCGTCGCCCGTGCCCGCCTCGGCCACCACGTGCATGTCCGGTTGCGACTCGACCACCATGCGAAAGCCCGCGCGAATGAGTTGTTGGTCGTCAACGATCGCGACGCGAATGGTCATGGGCGCCAGTATGCCGGTGTCACGCGGCGTCTTGTCACGTGAGGGTTGGTCACGCGAGGTCCGGTCGCTGCGCGTCGGCCGCTCGTTTGGTGTCGCCGTCCGATGTGGCGACATCGTCCCGATGCGGAAGGGGCAGCCGCGCGCGCAACACAAAGCCGCCGCCCGCCTTGGGCCCCGCCGTGAGCGTCCCGCCAAAGACGGTCGCTCGCTGGCGCATCCCCTCGATCCCGCCGCCGTGGTCGTCCTGTTGGGCCGCCGCACCGCGCCCGTCGTCGCTCACTGTGAGCGTGACCTCGTCGTCGCCCCACGTCAGTTGCAGGAACGCCGCGGCCACCGGCCCCGCGTGTTTAAGCACGTTCGTCAGCCCCTCTTGGGCGATCCGGTACAGCGCCAGGCCCGCCCCGATCGGCATTGGGCGCGGCGTCCCCGTGGTCACGTAGGAGACGGATAGCCCGCCCTCGCGCGTGGCGGCTACGAGCGCGGGGATATCGCCGATGCTCGGCTGGGGCCCCAGCTCCGCTGCGCCGTCGGATTCGCGCAACAGACCGAGAAGGGCGCGCATCTCGGTGAGCGCGGAGCGGCCAACCTCGGCGATCGTGTCGAGCGTGCGTGCCGCCGCGGCGGGATCGGTGGGGGCTGCGAAGCGCCCGCCGTCAGCCTGGGCGACCACCACGGAGAGCGTGTGAGCAACGACGTCGTGCATCTCGCGGGCGATGCGCGCGCGCTCGTCCGAGGCGGCGAGGGCCTTGGCGGCGTCGGCATCCTTCGCGGCGGAGAGCTCGGCGGCGTGGGTGCGACGGCGCTCGGTGCGCAGCCGGGCGAGCGCCCACACCGCGACCGCGCTCGCGGCCACCGCGAGGGCCCACCCCAGCCAGATCATGGGGTCAGCGTATGCCCGGAGGGCAGCGCCGCGGCCCCGGAGTGCATCGCCGCGGCCCCGGAGGGCCCGTTCGTCGCCCGGCCACGCGTCGCGTGAGCACCGCCAATCCACATGCGATCACGGCGTCACGTACGAAACGCGTGCCGAGTGTCGATTGGCGGTGCTCACACGACGCTGTTGCGGCGGGGGCCGCTTTGCAGGGTGCGAGGGTCTAGTTGCGCTGGCCCGTGACGAACTCACTACTGGATTGACCACGGAGCGGGTGTCCGCGCGTGGAGGGGCGGCCGGAGGCTCATCCAGTAGTGAGTTTTCTTCGCGGGGGAGGGGTGTGGGGGCGGAGCGCTGCTGGTCCGAACGCGCCCGGGGCCCTTAGCGAGGGTCGAGCACCCTGCCCACGAAGAGCACCGCACCCGTGTCGGTGTCGCGGATGACATACAAGAACGGGTGGTCGGCCCTGATCTCGACGGGCGGGTCGGCGGGGGCGCTTGAGAGCGCAGCGATGATCGCGGTCGCAGCCGCGGCCTCGGTGCCGTCCTCATCCACGATCACCTTGGTCGCGTGCACGGCCCCGGAGACCAGCAATTCCGGCCCGATGCCGTCGAGTCCCACCGTGCCGAACAGGCCGTCAACTCCGAGCGTCCCAGAGATCACGTTACGCAAGTCCGTGGTGGACTCGGTGGTGAACTTGGGAAGCGCGAGCGAGTAATCCTGCCCGCTCGCACCCGTGTCGATCGCGTCGAGCATCGACTGATCGAGCGCGCCCTCGACCCGCGAGTACTGCGCGGCGTCGGGCACGATGAGCGTCATCTCCAACTCGTCATACGCGTAGGGGAGGACCACGGAGACGAAGCCGTTCCCCTGATACACGAGGCCGTTCGCGGTGCGGCTGTGCATCATCGGCACGTCGGCAGTGGTGCCGTCGGCGAGAGTGAACGGCTCATCGAATGTGGAATCAGCGTTGAACGGCGTCTGCCACCGCGCCTTCATGTATAGGGCGTTGACGAGCGTGAGCCGCGAGTTCTCATCGAAGACTTCCGGCGTCAGCAGCTTGGGGATCAGGCCCTCGGTGCGCTTGTCGATCCAGGCGTTGATGTCGTCTGCCGACTTGGCGCCATCGGTCGCAAGCGGCTCAGTCTGCGCTCCCGCACCGAAGTAGCGCGCGAGGTCGTCTCGATAGGTGTCGAGCGGCGTGAAGTTTGTGTCGATGAAGACGCGGTTGGCGACGCGGACGATCGCGTGTACGGGCTCGTTCTCGCCAGGCTCGGGCAGGGCCGAGGGGTCGGACGATGCCAGCTGGCTTAGCGAATTGAACGCGCCAAGCCGCGCGTCGCCTGTGGCCGGGTAGGAGAACAGTCCATCGAGGGCGTCGGCTACCGGCCCGCTGGCGCCCGCGTCGAGCATTCCGAAGGCGAGGCCGATGCTTAGCGGCGAGACTGCGGTGTTCTCACCGTCCGCGAGGGACGCGTGAAAGATCCGAAAGCCCGCGTCGTTGAGTGCAAGGGCGAGGTCTCTCGCTGCCGATGCGTCTGCGGCTGGACGCTCGGCGATGGGGTCGCGCTGGGCTTGACCGCCAGGCGAGGCGCACGCCGCAAGCGCGATAGTGGTGGCCGTGATCGCGACCACCAGGTGGTGACTTGTTCTTGTCATGGGCACTCCCTTTGAGACAGTGACGCTTGGGAGGGGCCGATGCGTTGGGTCATAGGTCCCGGGGTTGAACCACTCCACGGTGTGACCTTTGTCATAGTTGCGTGTCATGGAGGCCCGGGAAGTCCCTTTCGTACACCCATTGTGCACCGAATGTCCTGCTATACACCCCTATGTGCGCCCCCAGGACTGGGGTTGGCCTCATCGGGCCAATGCGCCATCATCATCACAGTTCTGTGTTCACTGAGGGGGATTTATGTTCGTATCGCGCGCGGCAGCGTCAGTGCTTTTTGCTTCATTCATGGTGGCCAGTGCGGCCCCGACGGCCAGCGCCGCGGACGCCTACGAGTGGCTGGTGGATGGGCACACCGTCGAGGCGACTACCGCATCGGGCGCGACTGCTCGGCTAGCGGTCGGCGCGCAGTTCGATGGCGGGCGACTGTCACTCATCGCCGGGCCGGTTGCGAACATAGATCGAACACTGTCTAAGAGGTACGAAGTCGCGGTCAGCGACGGCGCAGGGAATGCGTATCAAGGCCCGGTCGCTGTGGCGGGTCCTGAGTCGGGAATCGAACTCACGATTCCCTTCGACGCTTCCGCCTTGGCCAACGGCGAGCGACCGGTGCTCGCCTTCCGCGGAGCGGGCTCGGACTGGCAGGAACTGCCTGCGTCGGTCGACGTGTCGTCCGGTGAGGCGTGGCTTGAGAACGCCGCGCCTGGAAGCTACATGGTGAAGGCCATCCCGTCGCGAGGCCCCGTGGTGGCCGTCGACCTTGGTGAGGACGATGCGAGCGCGCTGTGGGACGGCGTCATCGTCACGGAGGGCACGGTGACGGGCGCGATTGCGTCCGATCTCGAGAGCTTCATCGAGGGCTCGCTGGCGGTGGACGTGGTGGTGCTGGGGCCGCGTGCCCCGGGGACGATGTCGGAGGAGTTCCGGAGGGCCATCATCGGCTCGCTCGACCCGGCGATCGTGTGGGGCATGGGCGCCACATCGAAGACGGGCCTCCTGTCAGGCTCGCCCGAATCCGGGGGTGCGCTGGTGACGTCGAACCTGGCCGGGTCCGCCCTCGCGCAGGATGTTGTCGCGCAACTCACGGCCCACACCGGCCGTCCCGGCACGATCACGAGCGAGCCCGTTTGGAGCCCTGATCCCTCGGTCCCCTCACTGGAAATCACTGTGGGCGAGCTTGACCACAACTTTGACGCCGCGGTGCTGTCGCGCCGCACCGACTTGTACGCGGCGGCGATCACCAGGGCGCTTGTGGCGAACTTCGATCCGGCGCCGGTGTCGGAGGCGCCCGAAGTCGCACGCGGATTCGCACGCCGCGGGCGGGTGAATAGCGATGCCTTGCGCAGTGCTGTGCGCATGGGCACCTGGGACGATGGCTCGACCCGCGAGATCCCCGTGGGTGACCAGGTAGTCAGTGGGGCTTTTAGGGTTGTGGGGGAAGAACCTGCCAAGGACGCGGGCGGCACTCTGTACGTCGGCGTTGACTGGGATTTCTCCGCTGGGGACATCGACTGGAGTCAGGTAAGGGCTCTGCCGTGGGAGATCACTTTTGGGACCGTCGGCGGTCCGCGCCTCGGATCGGTGCGCGTCTCTCCGAACTTTTACTCTGACGACACTCCTGCCACGCCATTCGACTTTGGGTATGTGTACCGCTTCCAGCGCAAATCGACCGTGGACTACAACCTTCCGCAGGCGTGGAACGGCTACATCTACTTCAACGGCGCGCCGATCTGGCACGCCGCGTGGGCCGACACCAGCAACGGAGGAGGCGGCACCGTGCCCCCGATCCTCCTGCCCAAGGTTCCTACGGCGGAGATGTTGGCGCTGTTCGAGTCCTACGGCATCCAAACCCAGTTCCTCTATGGCGCGGACCCGGTAAACCTGTCAACGGGCAACATGGCGGCGAAGGAGGAGGTCTTCTCGCTGACCGGCGTGGGCGACCAGGTCATTGACCTCGCGTTGAGCTTTAACGGCGGCGACGGTCGCATGTCGCAAGTGGGTGCCAGTTGGAACTTCGCCTACGGGTCACGTGCCCAGCAGTACCGCAACGATGCGGTGCTCATCACCACCGCTAACGGCGGCGGCCTCTTCTTTGACACCGATGGCGCCGGAGGCTTCGTGCCAAACCCGGGTGCGAACGCGACGCTGACTGCTGTCGCGGGCGGCGTGAAACTCACCCGCCAGGACGGCACCACCCAGGTCTTCGCGATTGATCACAAGACGGGCTTTGGCACGCTCATCGAGTGGACCGACCGTCAGGGAAACAGCTACACGTTGGGCTACGGGACGCTCGCGGCACCCGAGAACGAGCATCCCACTTTTGCGCCGTTGCGCTCCATCACGGACCAGGCCGGCCAAGTGGTGATTGTCGAGAGCACCGTAGAGGGCCGGATCACCGCTTTTGTGCACCCCGACGGCCGCCGCTGGGAACTCACGTACGACGGCGACAACCTGGTCGCCGTCTCGGATGGCGCGGGGCGCACCCGCGAGTTCGCGTACAACGACCGCGGCCTGATGGTGTCGGTGACGGGCGCCGACGGCGTCGTGGAAGTGTTGAACACGTACGACGACCAGTCGCGTGTGGTCTCGCAGCGTGACGGTGTGGACTCGGTCAGGGCCTTCGCGTACGCATCGGACGGCACGACGACGGTGACGGATTCGCTGGGCAATGAGTCGGTAGTGGGGCACAACTCCGATGGCTTCGCCGAGCGTGAGGTGGACGCCGAGGGTGGCGTGACCCTCACGGAGTATGACGACAACCACTTGCCGTCACGATCGGTGGATGCGCGCGGCAATGACTACGTGTCGGTGTATGACGCGATGGGGCGGGTGACGTCCTTCACGAACGCCGCTGGGGAGACGACGCGCTACGAATACAACAGTGCGGGCGACCTCACCGCGATCGAGGCCCCAGCGCCAGACGGCTCTGTGGCGCGCACGGAGTTTGTGCTCAATGCTGATGGCCGCGCGGTGGAGACCGTGTTGCCAGACGGTTCAAAGACGTATGCGAGCTACAACGACTTTGGCGACACCGTGAGCGTCACCGATGCCAACGGCAACACGATGCACTTGGCGTACGACGGCCGCGGCAACGTCACGTCGACCACGGACGCGCTGGGCTTCACGACCGTGTCGACCTTCGACCTCGCCAACCGCGTGACGTCTGTGACCGATGCGCGCGGCGCAGTCACGAACTACAAGTGGGACGCCGCCGGCAACCTGGTGAAGACAGTGGACGCGGAGGGTGGCGTCACTGCCTCGAGTTTTGACCCGCTGTCCGGCGCGATGCTTGGGCAGATCGACCCGCTTGGTCGCGCCACCACGTATGAGTACAACGCGAACCTGCAGCCCACGGTGGTGCACTTCCCTGACGGCACCACGCAGCAGACGTTTTACGACTCGGAGCACCGCGCGACGCGCATGGTGCAGCCAGATGGTACTGAGGTGACGTACGAGTATGACGGCCTTGGCCGCCAGGTCAGCATGACCGATGCGTTGGGGCAGGACTGGCAGACCGAGTACGACGCGACGGGTAACCCGACGCGCAGCACCGACCCGTCCTCGCGCACCACCGTGACAACGTATGACGCCCTTGGGCGTCCCGTCTCGCAGGTCGACGCGCTAGGTCACACCGCGCGCACCGAGTACAACCCGGCGGGACTCGTCGCAGCCACGACCGACGCGGCGGGCTTCCGCACGTCGTACACGTATGACGCAATGGGACGGGTGCTCACGACCACGCACCCAGACGGTGCGATAGAACGGTACCGCTACGACGCACAGGGGAATGTGGTCGTCGCTGTCGACCAACGCGGCCTTGAGACGACTTTCGAATACGACGCGAACAACCGCAGCGTGCTGATGGTCGATACCAAGGGCGGCACGTGGACCAGCGCGTATGACGAGGTGGGAAACCTCGTCCACACGGTGGCGCCACTGGGCGCGGAGACCCTCACCGAGTACGACCTGTTGGGTCGCCCCACCACGGTCACCGACCCGATGGGAGGCGAGAGCTCTCAGGCCTACGACGCCGCGGGCCAGCTGCTGCGTACGGCCGACGCGCTTGGCCGCGTCACCACGTATGAGTACGACGCGATGGGCAAGGCGATTCGCACCGTGGCGCCAGACGGCACGGACGTGTCGCTCGAGCGTGACCAGGCGGGTCGCGTGGTGCGAAAGACGGACGAACGGGGCCAGGCCACGGCGTACGCGTATGACGCGCTCGGTCGTCAGGTGTCGATGATCGATGCCGCAGGCGCCCACTGGGCCAACGCTTACGACGTGCAGGGCAACATCGTGCGTCAGACGGACCCCCGCGGGGGCGTGACTGTGACGGAGTACGACGCGGCCTACCGCGTCGTCGCGACGGTCGATGCCGAGGGGAACCGCACGGAGTTTGCCCGGGACGCACGGGGCCTGGCGACGGCCACCACCGATCCAGCGGGTTGGGTGACGGCTGTCGATTTTGACGCGATGGGTCGCCCTGTGCGCACTGTCGCGCCCGATGGCGGCGTGGCCACGGCGGCCTACGACGCGGCGGGCAAACTGACCGCGGCGACGGATGCGCGCGGCTTCACCACGTCCACCGAGTACGACAAGGCGGGCCTGCCCGTTACCGTGACCGATCCCGCAGGGGGCCTGTGGCTCACGGAGTACGACGGGGCAGGCAACGCGGTCGCGAACGTGGACCCGCTGGGCCGTCGCACCCAGACGGAGTACGACCTGTTGGGGCGCCCGGTGACGGTAACCGACGCGCTCGGCGGCACCACGTCAACGTCATACGACGCGGCGAGTCAGGTGCTGAGCGTGCGGGATGCGTTGGACCGCCAGACCACGTTCCAGTACGACACGCGTGGCCGGGTCACCGCCGCGACGCACCCCGACGCAACAACGGAGCACTTCACGTATTTTGCGACCGGCGAACTGGCGGGGCAGGTCGACCAGCGCGGCCAGAGCGCCGCGTATGAGACCGACGAGCTGGGGCGCGTGACGCTGCGCACCGACACCGCGGGTCACAAGTGGTCCACGTCGTATGACGCGCTGGGCAATGTGGTGTCCCAGACGGACCCGCGCGGTGCCGTCACTGCCCACGAATACGATCTTGCATCGGGCCTGATCGCGACGACGGATGCCGAGGGCGGGCGCGCGTCGTTCGATCTTGATGCGCGTGGTCTCGCCACCGGCGCGAGCGACGCGCTCGGCAACACCACCACCTACGTGTA
>JAYTGI010000018.1:0-7871 GCA_043733605.1 Demequina sp.
GCGGGTTGCCGACCCCCTCGGACGCCATGAGCGGCATCGGCAATTTGGCCCTTTGCTTGAGTTCTCCCCCGACGCCATCGTCATCGTTGACGCGCAAGGCTTGACGCGCGAATGGAACCCCGCGGCGGAGCTCATGCTCCAGGCCGGAAGAGCGCTAGAAATGAACGAGCCCCTGCGTGAGCTCTTGCGCGCAGCTCACCGCGACCTATTCGACACGGCCTGGCGCAAGTTGCGCGCCGGGCAAGCGGTGCCGCGCGTTGAAGCGCGACCAGGACTGGACGATGGATCCTCGCCACCGCTCGACGTGACCGTCGCGCCGATTCGGTCGGGCGCGACGCTCTTGGGTGCAGTCGTGATCCTTCGCGACGCGACCGGCCAGCACGCCAGAAGGCCCGCCCCCGTCCCGCAGACCGAAGCGCCCAATTTCACCCACGCACTCTCGGCGCCAGTGGCGGCGGAGTTCGACAGACTTGCCGGTTTGCCGGGACGTCATTGGCTACAGCGACGTCTGTCGGAACCCCACGCAACGGGAATGGAGCGGGGGGTTGCGGTCTTTGACATCGACGCTTTCGCCATGCTGGTGGCCGCCTATGGGCCCGATGCGGCCGACGCCGTACTCACCAGGTTCGGCGAACTGTTGAGATCGCTTGACACCCCTGGCTCGTTCGCCCACTGGCGAGCGGACTCTTTCGTCTGGATTGTCGACGCTGCCGATCCTGTCGCTGCCCTCGACCAGTGTGTCGTCCGGTTGAAGGAGGCGCTCGACGAGCCGGTGCAGGTGGGTGAGGACCGAGGGTCGCTGACCCTCAGCATGGGTCTTGCCACCAGCACACTCGTCATCGGCGGCGACCTGTTGGCGGCCGCGAAGGACGCGCTGCAATCCGCGAAGGAAGCGGGGGGTTCACGCGCTGTCTACTACGACGAGTCGATGGAGGCCAGCGCAACGTCGGTCTTCAGGCTGGCGAGCGACCTCCGCTACGCGATCGACAATGATGAGCTCCGCCTTCACTACCAGCCCATTATGGACTTTGCTACGAATGAGATCGCGGGCGTCGAAGCACTGGTGAGATGGGAACGTCCAGGGGTAGGACTGCTCTCCCCTGCCTCCTTCATTGATGCTGCAGAGCGCAACGGGCAGATCGTCCCGTTAGGCAACTGGGTGGTCCGCACGGCATGCAACAACGCACTGCGATTGGGCAGCCATTCGGGGGGGCCGCGGACGATGAGCATCAATGTCTCCGCCGGTCAACTGCGTGATCCCAGTTTGATCACCACGCTGCGTGAGGCGATGGCGGAGGGAGAGTGTGCGCCGTCAACGATCATCATCGAGGTGACGGAATCCGTTCTTCTCGATGATCTCAGAACGATATCTGCCTCCCTAGAGGCGATAAAGGCCCTCGATGTAGGCCTCGATCTCGATGATTTTGGGACGGGCTATTCGTCGCTGCAGTACCTGAAGAACCTCCCGATCGATCGACTCAAGGTGGACCAGGGCTTTGTAGCGGGCCTCGGCGTCAATGGCGCCGACACTGCGATCGTTGCCTCGACCATCGCCCTGGCGCACGCTCTGGGCCTTCAGTCGATTGCTGAGGGAGTGGAGACTCACGCGCAACTCGCGCTATTGCGAGAGATGGGATGTGACTTCGCTCAAGGGTATCTCCTGAGTAGACCAGCAGACATGGAGGCGTTTACCGCGTGGCTGGATGCGTATGTGCCCGCCGAAGTCGTGTCCGATGAGGGCTCGACCACTCGCGCAAGTTCGCGGAAGCGGCGCGATACTGCTAAACGCCGCGATGCGAAGGCCGACCGTCGCGATGCGGAAGCCAACACCAGGGACAACACCGCTGACACCAGGGACACTACCGCCGACACCAGGGACACTACCGCCGACACCAGGGACAACACCGCCACCACACGTGACACGGAAGCCAACACCAGGGACACAACCGCGGATAGTCGCGAAGCAACCGCCGATGAACGCGAGAGGGTCGCCGACTTGAGAGACGCCGCCGCATCCGAGCGGGAGAATGTGGAGGTTGGCCAGGAGCGCGCAAGCGGTGATTCTGGCGCACGCGGGAGCGGTGGCGACTCGAATTTCGCACGACGTGCCGCGAGACAGGACCGGAGCCGCGCGACCGCTGAACGCAAGGTCCAGGCCAGCAATCGAACACGGGCAGGCAAGGGCCGCGACGATGCGTCCGCTGAGCGCGCCACCCGGGAAACGGCGCGCGCGCAGGAACATGCCGATCCCGTCGCGGATGACGAGGACGCGTAGCTATCGCGCCCGCTCTCTATGTGAAGGCGTCAACCCGCAACGCGCGATAAGTCCGAGGGAACAGGTTGAGAGGAACACGCACGTGCTCTCCCGCCGACATCGACGCAAGTACCTCGCCGCTCACAAGGTCCGTCACGACCGCGTTGGCTCGATGCACTACCAGGGTCGCTTGAGTGGGGTGGTCCGTAAAGGTGTTGATCACCAGCGTGTCGTTGTCGTATAGGAAGAGACCCACCTTGGGGGCGCTCTCGAGATGTGCGAGCTGGTCGCCGAGTAGCGCGGCCTTGAGGGCGGTCCCAATCTCCCTGGGCAACAGGTACAGGTCCGTTGGGTCGTCCGGGATGGTCAGCACGTGGAGCGTGCCCGCTCCGTAGAGAGAGCGCGTCAGTATCGGGAATCCGGACTCACCATGCAGAGCGGATACCACCTCCGACGCAGTGTTCGTCGCGTAGGTCAGCACGGGAATGGTGACAGTGTCGGATGAGCGGAACACGTCGGCAAAAGTAGTGAAAGTGTCCACCGTCGCGGCGCGGTCACTGACCCGCACCGACGCCAAGGCCTGAAAGTCGTCCCCAATCGCGCGAAGTAGCCCGGAGGTGACGACGACGCGGTTTCCCGCACGCAAGTGGGTCTCGATGCGACCCACCAGTCCAGCATCGGCCGCCGCTCCCTCCGTGAGCAACACCGTGCCCGAGGCCGGGAAATGCGGCGTCATGTCCACGGGAATCCCCATCGTGCCCAGGTGGTGATGCAGGTAATCCTCGCCAGTCGTGTGCGCAGGACGGTATGCCAGCAACCCAATCGGGGTACCCAGTTTGCCGAGTATCGGGTCAATCGCGGCGAATTCGCGGCCAGCCACGTCTACCACGTGATGGTGGTCTGGCGAGGAATCGAACTCCGTAAACCAGTCGGCGATCACGCCCCAGCAGAAGAGCGTGATCTCGCGAGCCCGCGCGAGCGCCGTGAGGCGCAACTGCTCGCCATAGCGATCGAGGGTCCCCCTCTGAAACGGGTCAACCCAGCCCCCGCCGTTGCGGCCCGGATGAAGGTGCTCGTAATACCGGACGATGCCAAAGCCAAGGTACGGCGGGAGGTGTTGGGTGGAATGGGTGGCGTCGCGCGTCTCGGTGCCCGTGTATGCGCCGTCAAAGACTGTGCTGCCGAGTTCGAGGTTGTAGCCCGAGAACGCGAAGTGTTCGTACCAGTTGGGGTACTTGACGACGACCTTCACCCGAGGGTTCGCGGCCCTGGCAGGCGCCATGATGAGATCCTCGGCGACCGTCCGCATTTGCTCCAACCGAAACTGGGACCACGAGCGATCGCCCCTTGCGGTAACACACGCCTCGCACGTGCAGTTGGTGAAGAAGAAGTCGTCAAAGATGATCTCGTCGAAGACCGACGCGGCCCGCACCGTCGCCTCCGTGAGGGCAACGCGGTCACGATCGGTCGAGAAGCACATCGAGCGGAAGTCCCACTCGGGGGTGGTCTCAAGCGACGTAGTCAGGGCTCCTGCGGTGGCGATGCCCTCGGCCTCAAAGAAGTCGCGAGTGGCGGCCAGGAGGTCGGTGCTCACCTCTTCTTGGGAGCGGTACGTCTCGATGTAGACCTTGTCGAGATGGATGGCCCGCTGAATATCGGCCAGTGTGCGGTCTCGCCACGCCTCATCCCGCATTCGCGTGACGTCGCGTGCGGTACAGAACACCGCGGTGGTGAAATGGCGATAAGCATCCGGCATTGGACTTGCTTTCTATGGCGCACCTTTGACCGTGCAAGCCTAGTCCGGTGCGGGATTGCCGTTTGGGCAGATCCCGCCTAGGAATTCATCGGCGCACGGTGAGTTGCCGAGCGTACAGTCAAGGTATCGGCACTGTGGGCGACGGGTCTTCCGTACTCAAAAGAAACGGCCGGACCGGGGGCTGCGTATGGTGCGGCACGAGGACCAACCGAATGGAGCGACCCTACCGGAGGCCGCCGAGGCCGCCGAGGCCGCCGAGGCCACTGAGGCTGCGACGCGTGATCTCGCGACGGCGGCGGGTGTCATTTTCACATCTCGGGACCAGGGCGGCGCCCTTGCGCGTGGAGCGAAGCGTCGACAGTTTGATGCGTTACTTACTTACTCCCCAGACGCCATCATCATCGTGGACGCGGAAGGATTGGTGTCGGAGTGGAATCCGGCGGCCGAACTTATGCTCGAAACCCAGCGCCTGACAGCCGTAGGCGCGCCCCTACGGACCATCTTTTTCCCTGGGCACGGTGGGCATTTCGACACCGCTTGGCAGCAGTTGCTCGACAAAGGGGCCGCACCGCGATTCGAAGTTCAGTCGAGTATTGGGGGCGGTCCTGAGCACAGAGTCGGAGTGATCGTCGCACCGGTACGGTCGAGCGGCTTACTTGCGGGCGCGGTGGTCATCCTTCGTGACCTCACCGCGAGGAACACCATGGCCGTGTCTCACGCCACAAAGATGGAACCGCCTCGGGGCTCGGAAATGACGTCGACGTTGGCGGAGACGGAACGCGATGGACCCGGTGGGCTCCCTGGACGACGGTGGATTCAACGGCGTCTCTCGGAACCTCATGGCACGGGTATTGAGCGCGGGGTGGCATTGTTCGACATCGACCTGTTCTCCATCGTGACTACCCCTTACGGTCCGGATGCAGCCGACGACGTCCTGCACGAGTTTTCCGAGTTGGTGAGATCGCTTGAAACTCCCGGCACCTTCGCGCACCTTCGTGGAGACGTCTTCGTCTGGATGGTCGATTCCCTGGACCCGGTTGAAGACCTGAATGAATGTGTCACCGCCTTGACGTCCGCGCTCAAAGTACCGTTTGTGGTCGGACGCGACGAGGTGCGGCTTACGCTCAACGTTGGTCTTGCCACCGACGCGCTGGTGGCTGGTGGCGACCTTCTCGCGGGCGCCAAGGACGCGCTACATTCCGCGAGGCAAACTGAGGGCTCGAGCGCTGTCTACTACGACGAATCGATGGAGGCCGGCGCATCGTCAGGCTTCCGACTGGCGAACGACTTGCACCGAGCTATCGCGGGTGGCGAACTGCGCCTTCACTACCAACCCATCATGGACTTTGCCACCAACGAGATCACGGGTGTTGAGGCACTTGTGAGGTGGGAGCGTCCTGAGGTCGGCTTGCTCGCCCCGGGTGCCTTCATTGATGCGGCCGAACGCACCGGGCAGATCGTCCCGTTGGGCAATTGGGTGGTGCGCACCGCGTGTCACGATGCACTACGACTCGGAAGCCATTCGGGTGGGCCGCGGACGATGAGCATCAACGTCTCTGCTCGCCAACTGCGTGATCCGAGCCTGCTCGCCACGCTGCGTGAGGCGATGCTTGAAGGCAAGACCGCACCGTCAACGATCGTGGTCGAGGTGACCGAATCGGTTCTTCTCAACGATCTCCACACCGTTGCCGCTTCCATGGAAGCGATCAAGGCGCTGGACGTCGGTCTCGACCTTGATGACTTCGGCACAGGCTATTCATCTCTGCAGTATCTGAGGAACCTCCCGATCGATCGCCTCAAGGTGGACCAGGGTTTTGTGGAGGGCCTGGGCGTCAATAGTGCCGACACCGCGATCGTTGCGTCGACCATCGCCCTGGCACACGCGCTTGGGCTCCAGTCGGTCGCCGAGGGAGTGGAGACCACTGAACAACTCGACTTGCTACGAGAAATGGGATGCGACTTCGCCCAGGGCTACTTGCTGAGTCGACCGGCCGACATTGAGGCGTTCACTACGTGGCTCGATGCGTATGTTCCCGCCGAAATCACCCCCACCGTAGCCGAGGCCGCGGCCTCGATCTTGCAGGAACGCACGGACGCAGCTGACGTTCGAGACGTGGCGGCGGATGGCCGTGACACAAGGGCCGCGACCAGGGACACCAAGGCCACGATCCGCGACACGGAAGCGGACACCCGCGACACCACAGCTGATCGGCGTGACACCACCGCTGATCGGCGTGACACCACCGCTGATCGGCGTGACAGCAATGCCACCGCCCGTGACACAAAGGCCAGCGACAGGGACACCACGGCTGATACCCGCGATAGAACCGCCAATGAGCGCGAACGAGTCGCAGACGTTCGGGACGCGGTCGCGGACGACGTAGAGAGTGAAGGCGGATCTTCCGGGACGACTCAAAACGGAACCGACTCAAAATCCACGCGACGTGCCGCAAAACGCGACCGGAGCCGCGCGACAGCCGACCGACTGGTCGAGGCCAAGGATCGGGAGCGAGCCGACAAAGGCCGTGACGACGCGTCTGCTGGGCGCACGAGTAGGGCCCGCGCCCGCGCCCACGAGAAGGCCAAACCGGTGTCTGGAGAAGAAGACGCGTAGCCCGGGCTCGTCGCTCGACCGGCCCTATGTCGGGCCCCACATATGACGGAGGGCCCCCCGCCAGCATTCGCCCTCGCGGAGGGGCCTGGTTGGCCGGACTGAAAAGATGCGAAGTCGCGCCCTCCCTCCCCGAGGCTAGATTTCTCACCGAATCCAACCACCGAACCTCGCGCGCGAGTATTGTAAGAATTGGCGTGGTTTCTCGATCACGTCGCGTAGCCACACGTTGAGGGCGGAGGGTGCGCACGTGGCGAGCAACGACGACGGCGTGAGGTTGCCCAAGGTTCGTGACGCCTTGCTCCAGTTCCCGCACCCGGCGTTCATCATGACCCCCGTGCGCGATGCCTCCGGCGCGATCGTCGAACTGGTTTACTCGTTCATCAATAACGCCGCCCTGAGGCTGTATGGCATGGGCAGCGATGACGTGGTTGGTCACGGCCTTCTCGAGCTTTTCCCTTCCTCGCGCGAGAACGGCATCTTCGACGCCGACGTACGGGCGATACAGATGCAGGATCGCGTCAACATCGACCTGCCGTGGGTCGACGAGAACGGGGTCAGGGGGGCCTTCACAATGCAGGCCACCCCCCATGAGGATGGCGTTTTAGTGACGGCGGTCGACGTCACCGCCACCATGCTCGCGGAGCGCGATCGCAAGTATCGCTTGCTCGCGGAGGGTGCAGGCAACGTGGTCTTCACCCATGGGCTGGATGGGGTCACCGACTGGGTTTCCCCATCGGTGACCGAGGTCCTTGGTTGGTCGCGCGAGGGCTTCATGAGCGTTCCCCATCGCGACCTTGTCCACCCCGACGATCGCCTCGCCATGGCGCCCGTCGAGGCGGCGGTGCGTGGCAGTGGGCCTGCCACCGGCGCTGTGGAGATGCGCTTTGCGACAGTCGACGGCGGTTGGCGCTGGATGTCCGTCGTCACGCGCGCGATGCGCAATGATCAGAGCCATGTCATCGGTGCGGTCGAGGCGCTAAGGGACGTCCAGTCCGAGGTCGAGGCCCGCGAGGCGCTGGCGGCACAAGCGGAGCGTCTAGAGCTGGTGCTGGAGGGCTCCGGGCTGGGAATCTGGGACCGAGACTTGCCCGCCGGGTCGGGAGTTTGGGACGAACGATGCGCTGGAATCATCGGGTACTCCCTGGCTGAACTGCAGCCGTTGACGATGAAGACATGGGTCGACCTGACGCATCCAGATGATCTACAAAACGCGGATCGCGCTTCCGAGGATCACCTTGCCGGACTCA
>JAYTGI010000019.1:0-2845 GCA_043733605.1 Demequina sp.
CCTGCACGGCGCCCGCAGGTACACGTGGGGGGCTAGACCGACTCCTGTTTCACTAGCGCTCGACGTTTTGAGACGCACGAGGGCTCTCACACGTGCACCTATCGGGGCGCCACGTCATGGACATGAGCGCCAGCGCCTCGTCACCAAGCGGATTGACCCCCGGGCCTGCCGCGAGGGCGTGGCCAACGAGCACGTGGAGACACTTGACGCGGTTGGGCATCCCGCCCGCCGAGATCCCATGGATCTCCGCGACGTCCTCGATCGAGTATCGCTCCGCCAGGTATCGCTCGTGCGCCGCGCGATACACCGCCGCAAGGGCCACGTCCTCACTAAGTCGCGACTGGAACTCGCGCATCGTGCCCGTCGCCTCAAGGGTCGATGCGGCCGCAACTGCCCCAGGATGCGTGAGGTAATAGAGCGTGGGGAACGGCGTGCCATCCGGCAAACGCGGGGCCGTCTTCACGACGGTGGGGTTGCCACATGCGCATCGCGCGGCCACGGCCACCACGCCGCGTGGCACCCGACCCAATTGGGCGTGCAGGGTCTCGATGTCCTCGGGGGCTACGCTCACCCGCCCAAGTCTACGTTCGGGGCAGGAGAGACCTGGTCTTGCGGGCCGACCGTCCCGACCGGTTGTTGCGAGGCTGCCGGGGCTTGCGGATCCGGGGCCTGGGCTTGGGGGGCCTGGGCCTGGGGCTCGGCGCCAGCGGCCTCGACCGAGGCCCACATCCGATTGAACCACGGATCGCCGTCAGTCGCGTCACCATTCGCCGCCTCGTCAACGGAGCCCACCGCGGCGGGCCGCGCGACCTCCGGATCGACCACCCGATACGGGGTCTCGCCTGGATAGACGTAGGCGAGGCGTTCGCGGGCTTGCGCCACCACAAAGGCAGGGTCCTGCCAGCGAACCAACTGCGCGTCGAGGTCGTCCACTTGGGCCTGCGCGGCATCTCTCTCGGCAACTAGCGCGGAGTTACTCACCCGCTGCTCGTTGTACACGCGAACCGATGGCCACACGAGCGCGAAGGCGAGCCCAAGAATCCCCGCGAGCACCAGCGCGCGCCACGACAACACGGCCGCCCACGAGCCTCTCACTGGCGCTGGCGCGACTGCAGGACGCGGCTTCGCCGCGGAACCCGTAGACGGCGACCTGCCCGGTCGGGCAGGGGGGCCGACGCGCATCACCCCCGAGCGTGGCGTACGCGCGGAGCCGCGCGCTGTGGCGCGGGGAGCCCCTGGGCGCGTGGGTGCAGACATGTGCCCATTGTCTAGTGGCGCCACTGCCACAGCCGCGTGACTCGCCCGGAGTGGCTCGCCTTAAGGCGCAAAAGCGCTCCGCAACGACGAAACCGCCGCACCCCCAGAAGGATGCGACGGTTTCGGTAAAGCGAGTGGTGACTACTTGCCGTAGCGACGGGGGAAGGCAGACTTGCCCGCGTAGACAGCGGCGTCGTCCAACTCTTCCTCGATGCGCATGAGCTGGTTGTACTTGTTGATGCGCTCGCCGCGGGCGGGGGCGCCCGTCTTGATCTGGCCGCAGTTGTACGCGACGGCCAGGTCCGCAATCGTGACGTCCTCGGTCTCACCGGAACGGTGCGACACCATCGCCGTGAAGCCCGCACGCTGGGCCATGGTGACAGCGTCGGAGGTCTCGGACAGGGTGCCGATCTGGTTGAGTTTGACGAGCAGCGAGTTGGCCGCGGCCTCTTCGATGCCCTTCTTGAGGCGGATCGGGTTGGTGACGAACAGGTCGTCCCCCACGATCTGCGTCTTGTCGCCGATGAGCGTGACGAGCTCGGACCATGAGGTCCACTCGTCCTCGGACAGCGGGTCCTCAATGGAGACCAGCGGGTAGTCGGCGACGAGGCCCTCGTAGAAGGCGATCATCTCGGCGGGGGTCTTCTGACCACCCTCCCACTGGTAAACGCCGTCCTTGAAGAACTCGGTCGCGGCAACGTCGAGCGCGAGCGCGACGTCATCACCGGGCGTGTAGCCCGCCTTCTCGATGGCAACGAGGATGAGGTCGAGGGCCTCGCGGTTGGAGCCGAGGTTGGGCGCGAAGCCGCCCTCGTCGCCAAGGCCGGTACCCAGGCCGCGCTCCTTGAGCACGCCCTTGAGGGTGTGGTAGACCTCGGCGCCCATGCGAAGTGCCTCGCGGAACGTGGTGGCTCCGACGGGGGCGATCATGAATTCCTGAATGTCAACGTTCGAGTCGGCGTGCGACCCACCGTTGAGGATGTTCATCATGGGGACGGGCAGCACGTGAGCGTTGGGGCCACCGACGTACTTGAACAGGGCAAGGTCGGCGCTGTCTGCGGCGGCCTTTGCCACAGCGATCGAGACGCCGAGGATCGCGTTCGCTCCCAGTTTGCCCTTGTTGTGAGTGCCGTCCAGGTCGATCATGATCTGGTCGATGAGGCGCTGCTCGCTGGCCTCGAGGCCAACGAGCTCGGGAGCGATTTCGTCGATCACGGCGTCAACGGCCTGCTCGACACCCTTGCCCATGTAGCGGCCCTTGTCGCCGTCACGGCGCTCGACTGCTTCGAATGCTCCTGTCGACGCGCCGGAGGGTACAGCGGCACGAGCAAACGTACCGTCGTCCAGCGCGACCTCTACCTCGACTGTGGGGTTGCCGCGCGAGTCAAGAATTTCGCGGGCGCCGACGGCCTCAATGCTGGCCATGTTGCTCCTTATTTTTTGCCGCTTGAGCGGACATGGGTAGGTTCCACCGTGAGTCTACCGAGACCCACGTATTCGCGCCGGGCCACAGGGCCTAGGCAGGTTGCGCAAGACAGGTCATGCGATCACACTCGGATCAACGCGTTGATGAGCTGGGCGACGGTGC
>JAYTGI010000020.1:0-7832 GCA_043733605.1 Demequina sp.
CTCTGCCAATTGAGCTAGAGGTGCATCGGTTGCTGCGACCCGTCACTTTACCAGCAGGTCGCCATCCAGAAAAATCGGCGCCCACCAAGCGTCTCACCCCTATGGAATCATCCTGCTCGTCCGAGGGTTGACCACGTCATGAGCACACGACTGACCGCGGGAGACACCGCACCCGACTTCACCGCCCCCACCGACTCCGGGGAGTTCACCCTGTCCCACTTGCGCGGGAAGAACGTGATCGTCTACTTCTATCCAGCCGCGATGACGCCAGGGTGCACCACGCAAGCGTGCGACTTCAGGGACTCGTTGTCAGCGCTGAAGGGCGCGGGCTACGAGGTCGTCGGCATCTCCAAGGACACCCCTGCGAAGCTCTCGACATTTCGCAAGGCCGAAGGCCTGAACTTTACTATGGTGTCCGACCCTGAACTCGTCGTGCACAACCTCTATGGCGCGTGGGGCGAGAAGTCGATGTACGGCAAGACGGTGGAGGGCTCGCTGCGCTCAACTATTGTGGTCGACCCCGACGGTAAGGTCTCGCTCGCTCAATACAACGTCAAGGCGACGGGTCACGTGGCGAAATTACGCAGGGACCTCGGTATCGACTGACGCGGTATCGACTGACGCGGTATCGACGGACGCTACGACGCGAGTGCGCTGAGCTTCCCGATCAGGCGGCGCACTGTCACGATCCCCAAAAACTTGCCGTGGTCGTCGATCACTAGGATCGGCGCGCCAGGTTCTTGCCGAGACGTGCTGATGCGCTGGGCGACCTCGGCCGGCCGTGCGTTGACGTTGACAGTGAGAGTCGCGATCAGCTCGCCCGCGATCGCTGCTGCGGGATTGACGAGGCCGTGAGGTCGAAGTTCGCGATCCACCACCACCACCCACTGGCTGTCGACATGGCTCCACGCGTGCTCGACGCTTTCTTCCATCCGGATGGTGGGGACGGTCTCGATGAGCCGATGCATGGTGTCGCCCGATTGGTCAGCAAAGGCCGCCAATTGGGCAGAGACGTTGGCGTCAATGTCGGTGAAGTCAGGCGCAGGGACCCCAAACAGGAATCCCTGCGCGAGCGGCACACGCATGTCGGCGAGCCTCTTGGCGTCGGCGAGCGTCTCGATGCCCTCCGCCACCACCCACGCATCAACCCGTGAAGCAAACAGCCCGATCATCTCGACCAGCGCCACCTTGGCCTCATCGGTGGCGACCCCCTGGACGATGGCTCGGTCCAGTTTGAGGATCGAAGGACGCAATTCGAGAATTTGCTGGAGGCCCGAATACCCAGCACCCGCATCGTCCACCGCGATGAGCGCGCCCTTAGCTCTGACCGAGTTGACGGAAGGCTCGAGGTCGACCCAATCCCATGAAGAGTGCTCGGTGATCTCCACTACCAGCCCAGTAAGGTCCGATTGCGTGTTAAACACATCGCGAACCTTGGGATTGCGCAGCGAATCGGGCTCGACGTTGACGGCAAGGAAGCAGTCCTTGGGCAAGTACGGTCGCCGCGCGAGCGCAATACTGAGAACGACCGCCTCAAGATCGGCTTGGATTCCCCTCTCGCGTGCCCGCGCGAACCACACATCTGGGCTCACTCCACCGGCATCGGGATGAGAGAAGCGGGCGAGAGCCTCATAGCCCACCACCACGCGCTGGTCGAGATCGATCACGGGCTGGTAGTAGCACTGCACTCCGACTCCAGCGATGGCGTCGTCGAGAAGTTGCGTCCACCTGGAGTCGGTGGCGTGTCCGTGCGTGTGAATTGTCATGACGCCTGCCCGAGGGTCAACACGAGCCCTGTCACCGGGTGGCGGACCCAAAGCGACGTGCGACAGTGGCCGCGAGTGTGGCCGTGAGTGTGGGCGCTAGACAACGGGGCGCCATGCGCCGCGAGTCTTGCCGAAGCGTGCGTGTCCATGCCCTCTCCATCGGCCGCCAAACGCGTACGTCGACGGTTTTTGTTGCGCAAGTGTGCACATTGCGGTCCGGTAGGGACCAGCAGTCGATTACGACCATATGCGACAAAGCCCCACACTTCGAGGGCTCCGGTGTGGACATTCTCACAATCGATGCCCACCACACTCCTTGCTAGTTGCGGCCTCGCGGAGGGTAATGTTGGCTCGCGCGCGAGTGGCGAAATTGGCAGACGCGCTGGATTTAGGATCCAGTGTCTTCGGACGTGGGGGTTCAAGTCCCCCCTCGCGCACAACTACGGCCCGGACCCCCTCGGGGTTCCGGGCCGTTTCGACGTGTCAGCGCTCGTCGATAAGGTTCTGCGCATGTCGAGTTCACCCGTAGGTCGCCCCCCGCTCACGCCGACTCTTGGCGGCAACGAGTTTCTGCGCTGGTACTGGGTCAAGCAAGAACTCGTCGAATTCGCCCGACTCCTATCACTACGAGTCACCGGCGGCAAGGAGACTCTCGTCGCGCGGATCGCTGCGCACTTGGACGGCCGAGCGTTCACAGAGCCGCCACCGGCGAGGCTCGGCGGCCGACCACAACTCACGGGTCCCCTCGTTGCATCGACCATTGTCCCCGAAGGCCAACGGTGTAGCCAAGTCATCAGAGCGTGGCTAACCGACGAGCTCGGCTCATCCTTTCATTTCGACGCAGCGATGCGCGAGTTTTTCTCGGCGGCCGACGGCACGCAGACGCTTCAGGACGCGCTGGATCATTGGAATCGGACGCGAGACGCAGGAAAGCTCGCGATAAGCTCGCAGTTCGAATACAACCGCTTCACGCGGGGCTGGTACACCGACCATCCCAGCGGAGACCGAGCGGCGCTCATTCGAGCGTGGCGTGAATACCGCAGTAAGCCCGTGGAAGATCGCGCGCGGGCGTGACCGCGCGCTGCACACAGCACAAAGGCCAGCCCCAATTTCCGGGGCCAGCCCTTGGCTGAATCGTTCGCGAGCCGCTAGTGCTCAGAGGCCTCGTGCTCGGCGAGCTTTGCACGCACGTCGTCCATGTCAAGCGCCTCGACGGCCTCGACAAGCTGGTTCAGCGCGGGGGCTGGCAATGCGCCAGCCTGGTTGAAGACCATGACGCCATCGCGGAAAGCCATGAGCGTGGGGATCGAGGTGATCCCGAACTTCATGCCCAACTCTTGCTCGGCCTCGGTGTCCACCTTCGCGTGGACAATCTCGGTCTTCGCGTCCGAACTCTTCTCAAAGACGGGCGCAAAGTTCTTGCACGGGCCACACCACTCGGCCCAGAAATCCACGAGCACGATGCCGTCCTTCGCGACGACCTCATCGAACGTGGAAGCGGTCAGGTTAATCGTTGCCATGGCTTCCTTTCCGTCGAGCATCGCGCCCGACTCGTACGTAACCACAATAACCCCAGGGGGTATTCCCGACCAGTCTATGGCGCTTGGTGCGCCGCGCCAGGACGCCACCTTGCTCCGATTGGCACTCGTGCGGCGCGGACGTTCACCAACCGTCGAAACAGCCTGCACACTGGTTCCATGACAGACATGGCCGAACTGCCGCCAGAACCGTCAAGCTGGCTCTCGGACAGGGAATTGCGCCAAGTGCGCTCCGAACTTCCCATCCTGTACATCAACGTGGTGCCCGTGCGCACGGATGGCTTCGGCCAGATCATCGAAGTGGGGTTATTGCTTCGCGCCGACGAGGGCGTGATGTCACGCGCCCTTGTGGCGGGTCGAGTGCTATTCCACGAGACCATTCGCGATGCGCTCGTCCGAAACCTCGAGAAGGACCTGGGGCTTGGTGCACTCCCCCGCATTCCACTGTCGCCCACACCGTTTGCGATCGCCGAGTACTTCCCGACGCAGGGCTTTGGCACCTTCCATGACGCGCGCCAGCACGCGGTGGCCTTGAGCTACGTCGTGGCGATCGACGGCGAGTGTGAGCCCAGCCAAAACGCGCTCGACATTGTGTGGATCAGCCCCGAAGAGGCCGCCACGGACGACGTCGCCGCCGAGATGGCGGGCGGCCAGCACGTGCTTTTGCGCCACGCGCTGGCTCACTGCGGGGTACTACCCGCCTAGGGTGCAACACAACCCATCGAAGCCCTTACGTCGGACCCCCGCTCGAGGCGCCTACGCGTCGTAAATGCTCTCAAGAACTCGGTTGAGGGTTCCGTCGTCGATGACCCCGATGCCATGGTCCTCACAGGTGTGGCTCGTGATTTCCGCAAGCATTTCCTCGATCGAGGCCTCCTCAAAGAGCATGCCACACCCCGGAACGACGTCACCGCAAGCAAATCTTTTCATGGCAGCCTCCTCATCGTGTGGTCTCACTGCCTAATCGACGCACCGAGGTCGAAATCCAGCGAGTGTGATCGAGAAGACTCCGCCGTGTTGGGGCTCGACGAGTCCTCGGTTACAAGTCAGCGAGGAGGATCGCGAGAGCGGTGAACGCCCTTCCCCTGTGAGAGATCGCGTTCTTCTGCGCCGCGGTCAACTGCGCCGCGGTCACGTCGTGGCCCCCGGGGATGAAGATCGGGTCGTAACCGAAGCCACCGCCACCGGCAGGCGTCGTCGCAATCCGCCCCTCCATGCGCCCCTCGCACACGAATTCGCCGCCATCCGGCGTCACGAGAGCGGCCGCGCACACGAACGCGCCGCCCCGATGCGCATCGGGAATGTCAACTAGCTGCGAAAGAAGCAGCCGAAGATTCGTGTCGTCGGCGCCATGCTGACCGCTCCACAGCGCCGAGAAGATCCCTGGTGCTCCACCCATGACGTCGACGGCGAGCCCCGAGTCGTCCGCGATCGCTGGTAGGCCCGTCGCGGCACAGACCGCTCGCGCCTTCACGAGCGCGTTCTGGGCAAACGTCACGCCATCCTCGACGGGCGGCGGCACGTCGAAGTCACCGGCCGACGCGAGGTCGGCGGAGGTCCACTGTGGAAGCAGGGGCTCAAGGATCGCCCACACTTCGAAGCGCTTATGGGCGTTGTGGCTCGCGAAGACGGCGCGCGGTATGAGAACCGACGGCCGTGCAGCCGGGAGCACTACAGGCCCAGTTCTGCAGCCTGCAGGCGCGCCAGCTCGGCGTTTCCGCCTGCGGCCAGGTCGAGCATGGCGTCGAGTTCCGTCTTGGAGAAGGCGGCCCTCTCCGCGGTTCCTTGCACCTCGACAAAGTGACCTGTGCCCGTCATCACCACGTTCATGTCGGTCTCGGCGCGCACGTCTTCCTCGTACGGGAGGTCAAGCATTGGGACGCCATCGATGATCCCGACTGAAACGGCGGACACGGAACCCGTCAACGCGGTTGCCCCCGCCTTGATCGCGCCCTGGGCCTTGCCCCACGCCACCGCATCGGCGAGCGCGATGTAGGCGCCGGTGATGGATGCCGTGCGGGTGCCGCCGTCGGCATCGAGCACGTCGCAGTCGATCACGATGGTGTTCTCGCCTAGGGCGTTGACGTCGATAATCGCGCGCAACGAGCGTCCAATGAGGCGCGAGATCTCGTGGGTGCGGCCACCGATCTTGCCGCGCACGCTCTCGCGGTCGTTACGGGTGTTGGTGGCGCGAGGGAGCATCGAATACTCGGCCGTCACCCAGCCCTCTCCCGAGCCCTTCTTCCAGCGAGGCACGCTCGCCGTGAACGATGCGGAACACAGCACGCGGGTGTTCCCGAAGGTCACGAGGCACGAGCCCTCTGCGGCGCGTTGAAAGCCGCGCTCGAAGGTCACAGGGCGAAGTTGGTCAGGGGTGCGTCCATCGATTCGAGTCATGCGACGAGCCTAGCGGCGGGTCAGATATCGAAAACGACCCCTGGCGCGGCGAGCACCGCGTGGGGGTGTTCGGCGTGGGCCTGCGCGAGCGTGGCCGCGGGATCGACCCACGAGGCAACATGGGTCACCACCAGGTGATTTGCGCCCGAGCGGCGGGCGAGTTCGCCCGCCCGAGCACCCGTGAGGTGAATGCCAGGCGGATTCTTGGCACGATCGGCCCAGCCCGCTTCGGCTAGCAGAAGGTCCGCGTTCGCGGCCACCGCCACCACCTCGTCGGACAGGTCAGTGTCGCCGGTGAAGACCAGGACCGCTCTGCCTCCAGATTTGGAGGGACCCTCAATACGAAATGCCAGCGCGGGGACCGGATGCCAGGCGCGCGCCGCCGTGACAATGAACGGACCAAGCGTTCGCGTCTCGCCTGCGTCAAATGCCCGCCACGCAAAAGGTGCGAGGCCTGCGTGATCGCGGGCACCCTCGATTTGCCGCACCCTCTCGTCAATGCCTTCTGGCCCCCACAAAGGGATTGGCGCGAGGCTCGATGCTGCCGAGGGCCCATAGCGCAATAGCACGGACAGCGACGCGAGATCGGCGCAATGGTCTGCGTGTCCGTGGCTCACCAGGATGCAGTCGATCACCGCCGGATCGACCAGCGCCTGGAGCGGGCCCATCGCGCCCGACCCGAGGTCGAGGAGGAGTCGCCACGTGCGACCGTCAGCATCGGCCTCCACCAGATAGCTCGATGCGGGGTTATTGGGGCCCGCGACCGATCCTGCGCAGCCAATGACGGTGAGCCTCACGAATGCAACTGTTCCACCACGCGTACCACCGGCCCAAGGAAACGCTGCGCGAGGGTCTCGAACGACGCCGAGGGACCCGTCACCATAAACCGGTGCTCCAGGGGCTCCGTGCTTGTGCGCTCGAGACCCTTTGCAGCAAGCTCGCGATACACATCCATGGCCGTCTCCGTAGCCGAGTCAACAAGGGTGACGCCCTCGCCCATCACGTAAGAGATCGCTCCCTGAAGCATCGGATAGTGGGTGCAGCCGAGGATGAGCGTGTCCACATCGGCCGCCAGCAACGGCTTGAGGTACTCGCGGGCAACCTCGATGACTTCGGGGCCGCTTGTCACTCCCCTCTCGACGAGCGAGACGAAGCGCGGGCACGCTTGAGAGGTGACGACGACGCCAGGCGCGGCAGCAAGCGCGTCGTCGTACGCGCCCGAGTTGATCGTGGCTACCGTCCCAATGACGCCGATTCGACCCGACCGGGTCGTCTTGGTCGCGCGACGCACCGCAGGAACGATGACCTCCACCACGGGCACCCCCTTGTCTTGCGAAAAGCGCTCGCGGGCGTCCCTCAACACGGCGGCTGAGGCTGTGTTGCACGCAATGACGAGCATTTTTACACCGTCGGCGACGAGCGCATCCATGATCGCGAGCGCGTGCTGACGCACCTCGGCGATGGGCAACGGTCCGTATGGCCCGTGCTCGGTGTCCCCCACGTAGTGAATGGACTCGTTTGGCATCATGTCCATGACGGCGCGGGCAACTGTGAGCCCACCCACTCCTGAGTCGAATACCCCGATCGGTGCGTCAGACATCGTCCCTCATCACGTAGCTCATTAGCGACTCTTGGAGCCAGGTCAACGCCTGGTACAGCATCCCAAGCCACACCCGTTCGGGGTTCCGGGAAGTGTCGGCCGCGTAGCTCCCCGTCGCGTGGTCGTGGGCGCGGTCAATCTGGGCGTGGAGCTCCGTCGCATCATCGTCGGTCTCCAGGCCGAGCCTCGAAGCGAGAACCAGACGCACATCGGTCAGCGCGGCAGCGGTCGACAACGCGTCGGCGGCCGGAATGATCCACTCGGGGCCGTCCTCGTTCAGTGCCCTCCACATCGTTCTCAAGCGATCGACCTTGAGCGAGCGCAGCTCGGGCTCGGTGAAACGCCTGAACTCGTCGGCGATCTCCCTGTCGTCGGGGGCGGCATTGGGCAGAACCCGCAACACCGCCGGATCGTCGGGGTCTGTGAGCGCGTTCTCGAGGCCGCGCAAGTGACGAAACAGGGGGTCCTCGTCGACGTCGGCGACGTCGATGTCCATACCAAAGGGCTCTCCGCCAAGAAGCAGGCCTACGT
>JAYTGI010000021.1:0-7831 GCA_043733605.1 Demequina sp.
TTTCCGTGGTGGCGATCGCGGCGGCAGGCACCGCGTACATCGTCACCCACAATCCGCATGTCTCCGGTGGCACCTATGCTTGCCCGCTTTATGGACTCACGGGTCTCTACTGCCCCGGATGCGGCGGAACCCGAGCCGTCTATGACCTCGCGCATGGCAATGTGGCCGACGCCTTGGCGATGAATCCGCTCTTCACTCTCTCCGTGCCATTGCTGGGCGTGCTATGGATGCGATGGGTACTCCGCCTTCGAGGCTTCACCTTGCGCGATTTGCCGTTTCCCAACTGGGCAGGTGTCGCACTTCCGGCGGTGATCGTCGCATTCTTCATCTTGCGCAACTGGGGACCGCTGGTTCCGCTCCTTTCGCCGTAGTCGTCCACGTCCGTTCCCTCAGATGTGTGGGAGGGCCGCCTTGCCGCCCGATCGTCTCCCGAGGTCCTAGGACGGCGGTACCATTGGCATCGGGAGGTGGCAAACGTATGAGCGTTCTTGACGGCATCGTGGCAGGCGTGCGAAGTGACCTCGCGGTGCGTGAATTGGCCACGTCCATGGACGAACTGAAGGCCCGCGCTACCCGGCTTCCGAGCGCGATTGACGCGCTTCAGAAGTTACAGACTCCCGAGGTCTCTGTGATCGCCGAGGTCAAGAGGTCGAGCCCATCAAAGGGCGCCTTCGCCGAGATCACGGATCCCGCAGCGCTTGCTACCGAGTATGAGGCGGGTGGCGCCAGCGTCATCTCAGTGCTCACGGAGCAACGTCGCTTCGGCGGCTCCCTCGCGGACCTTGACGACGTGCGCGCCAAAGTCGACATTCCCATCCTTCGCAAGGACTTCATTGTCACCCCTTACCAGGTGTGGGAGGCGCGCGCCCACGGCGCCGACATGGTTTTGCTCATTGTCGCTGCCCTCGAGCAGATGGCTCTCGAAAGCCTTGTGGAACGCGTCCATTCGCTTGGCATGTGTGCGCTCGTAGAGGTACACGACGAGGAAGAGGTCGCCCGCGCTGTCGCCGCAGGAGCCCGCGTGATTGGCGTGAACGCGCGCAATCTGAAGACGCTTGAAGTCGACCGTGGCACATTCGCCAGGGTCGCGCCCCACATTCCCGAAGGCATTGTCAAGATCGCAGAGTCGGGAATCCGGGACAGCCACGACGTTGTGGAGTACGCGCGCATGGGAGCCGATGCCGTTCTGGTCGGCGAAGCATTGATTAAGGATAAGGACCCTCGCACCGCAGTGGCGGAGATGGTCGCTGCAGGAGCACACCCCGCCTTGCGAGCGGTGCGTCCGTGACAGATCCGCTTTCCGGCGCCGCCGGTCCTTTCTTTGGCGCGTACGGGGGGCGGTTCGTTCCGGAGGCGCTCGTTGCTGCGCTCGACGAATTGACAGACGCTTACGACAAGGCCAAGCACGATCCAGCCTTTGCAGCGGAACTCGACAGGCTAGCGCGCGACTACACGGGCAGGCCCAGCATCGTCACAGAGGTGCCGCGTTTCGCGGCCCACGCGGGCGGTGCCCGCTTGTTCCTCAAGCGAGAAGACCTCAATCACACTGGGTCTCACAAGATCAATAACGTTTTGGGCCAGGCGTTGCTGACCAAGCGCATTGGCAAGACCAGGGTGATCGCGGAAACGGGCGCGGGTCAGCACGGCGTTGCCGCCGCGACGGCCGCTGCGCTCATGGACCTCGAGTGCGTGGTTTACATGGGCGAAGAGGACACGGAGCGCCAGTCGCTCAATGTGGCTCGCATGCGCCTCCTTGGAGCGACCGTGGTGCCCGTCACCACGGGCTCGCGTACGTTGAGGGACGCCATCAACGAGGCGTATCGCGACTGGGTGACCAACGTGGATACCACCAACTACATTTTTGGCACCGCGGCGGGACCTCACCCGTTCCCCGAGATGGTGCGCGACTTCCAGCGAGTCATTGGCCTTGAGGCGCGCGAGCAAATGCTGGCGCTTGGCGGACTTCCCGATGCCGTGATCGCTTGTGTCGGCGGCGGGTCAAACGCGATCGGCATCTTCGATGCCTTCCTTGACGACGCTGACGTGCGGCTGATTGGTTGCGAGGCCGCGGGTGATGGCATGGATACAGGTCGACACGCCTCGTCCATTACTGGCGGACGCCCCGGTGTGTTGCACGGCGCGATGACATACGTTTTGCAGGACGGAGACGGCCAGACTCAGCCGTCGCATTCGATTTCGGCTGGCCTCGACTACCCAGCCGTGGGTCCTCAGCACGCGTACTTGGCCGACATCGGCAGAGCCGAGTATTGGCCCATCACCGATGCCGAGGCAATGGACGCGTTCCGGCTGCTCACCCGCACCGAGGGAATCCTGCCCGCGATCGAGTCGGCGCACGCGCTCGCGGGTGCAATCAAACTAGGCAAGGAGCTGGGCCCTGACGCGACGCTCCTGATCAACTTGTCTGGACGCGGCGACAAGGACGTAGAGACCGCCGCCGCCTACTTTGGCGTTCTCGACGGTGGAGGACAGCCGTGAGCCACCTCACCGATCGGCTCGATGCCATCAGGGCGGAGGGCCGTGCCGCACTTATCGGGTACCTACCCGTGGGCTTTCCCTCCGTGGAGCGGTCGATTCGTGCTATGACCGCGATGGTCGAGGCCGGGGTCGACATCGTCGAGGTGGGGCTTCCGTATTCGGATCCCGTCATGGATGGCCCGATCATCCAGCAGGCCGCAGAGAAGGCGCTAGAGCGGGGATGTCAGGTAGCGGACGCCTTCACAGCGGTGCGCGCAGTCGTCGAAGCGGGCGCGCCCGCCGTCGTGATGAGCTACTTCAATCCGATGTTGCAATATGGGCTTGAGCGCTTTGCAGACGACCTGGTGGCGGCGGGAGGCTCGGGTGCAATTACGCCCGATTTGACGCCCGATGCGGCAGGCGGATGGCTCGAGGTCGCGAGGTCACGGTCTCTTGACACGGTTTTCTTGGTCGCTCCGAACTCGACAAACGAACGCTTGCACATGACCGCCCACGAGACGACGGGCTTCGTCTATGCGGCCTCCCTGATGGGTGTGACGGGGGAGCGCGCGACCGTCGGCGGGGGAGCCGAGCATCTGGTTGCGGCGACACGCGCGGCGGGAGCGCCCAGGGTATGCGTCGGTTTGGGCGTCTCGACCGGCGTTCAGGCCGCGGAGGTGGCTCGTTACGCGGACGGCGTGATCGTTGGATCCGCTCTGGTTCGTTGCCTGATCGATCACGAAGACGAAAGCGCGGCGCTTGATGCGCTGCGCCTTAAGACCCGCGAGCTCGCACGCGGAGTAAGGCGCGAACCATGATCTTCACGTCCTTCCCGAGCCCGCCCGTCGAGTGGGCCGCCTGGTCCCTGGGCCCGCTCACGATCCGCGCGTACTCGCTGTGGATTCTCGCGGGAATCTTCTTCGCCCTGTGGCTCACGACCAAGCGTTGGGCGGAACGAGGCGGAGACACCCAGGTGGTGGGCGACGTCGCCTTCTGGGCGATCCCCTTCGGCATCGTCGGCGGGCGCCTCTATCACGTCATCAGTACTCCTGGTCCGTACTTTGGCGTGAATGGTCATCCCCTCAACGCCTTCAAGATTTGGGAAGGCGGGCTCGGTATTTGGGGCGCGATCGCCCTGGGAACCGTCGGAGCGTTGATCGGCGCCCGAAGGCACAAGGTTTCCTTTGTCACGTTCCTGGACGCTGCCGCGCCCGGAGTCTTGGTCGCGCAGGCGATCGGCCGGATGGGCAACTACTTCAACCAGGAGCTGTTCGGCAGGCCCACCGACGTGCCGTGGGCGCTACAAATCGACCCCGCATTCAGGCCAAACGGCTTCGAGCAGTTTGCGACGTTCCACCCCACGTTCCTGTACGAATTGCTGTGGAACCTCGCCGGGGCCGCGCTCATCATCTACCTCGACAAGAGGCTTGACCTGCGTGGGAGCAGAACCTTCTGGCTGTACGTGATTGTCTATGTGACAGGCCGCTTCTGGATCGAGGCGATGCGCATCGACACCGCCGTGCACGTGGGCGGTCTCCGCATCAATGAATGGGTTTCGATGGCAGTGCTGACGCTCGCCATCGTGATGTTCTTCTTGCTCGGCGCGCGCCAAAAGCGAAGCGACCGGGTCCCTCGTGGCGAACTTGCGGCAACCCCGCGCGTCGCTGTTGACCAGGACTGAGGCGCCCGTCCGCTACCCGCGGAAGCGGTAGTCTCAAGGTTCGTGTGTACACCGGGTCGACGGCGCCCCGTAACGACTGAGGTTCATGGCTTGGCGCCTGGACGGTAAAGGACGATGTGATGACGACGCTTCACGGGGGTGAATGGCCCTCGGAGGGGCTCTATGACCCCTCCTTCGAGCACGACGCTTGCGGCGTCGCCTTTGTGGCGACTCTGCGCGGTCATGCGGGACGTGACATCGTCGACAAGGGCCTCACGGCCCTCAAAAACTTGGAACACCGCGGTGCGGTGGGTGCCGAAACCGAGACGGGCGACGGCGCGGGGATTCTCACCCAGATTCCGCACGCGTTTTTGCAGTCCGTCACGGATTTTGATCTTCCCGATGCGGGTGTGTACGGGGTGGGTATCGCCTTCCTCACGCCAGGCAAAGAGGCGCAAGAGGTCGCGGCATTCGAGGCTGCGGCGATCGAAGAGGGCGCATGGGTGCTCGGCTGGCGAGAGGTCCCCGTCAACCTGGACCCTCTCGGCCCATCGGCCCGTGCGGCCGCGCCAACCTTCCGTCAGGTCTTCGTCGTCGCGGACAACCTCACCGGACTCGATCTTGACCGCAGGCTGTACCGGATTCGCAAGCGCGCCGAGCACCACGGCGGCCCGTTCTTCGCATCGCTGTCCGCTCGCACGCTCACCTACAAGGGCATGCTCACGACGTACCAACTTGAGCAGGTGTTCCCCGACCTGCTGGACCCGCTGTTCGCTTCGGAACTTGCCTTGGTGCACTCGCGCTTCTCGACGAACACGTTCCCATCGTGGCCGCTCGCGCAGCCTTTGCGGCTGATCGCTCACAACGGCGAGATCAACACGGTTCGCGGCAACCGCAACTGGATGGCCGCGCGTGAAGGAAAGCTCCAATCCGAGCTTCTGGGCGAGATGAAGGACCTCATGCCGGTGTGCTCGCCTTCGGCGTCGGACACCGCATCGTTCGATGAGGTGCTTGAACTCCTGCACCTCGGGGGACGCACGCTGCCGCACGCCGTGCTGATGATGATGCCGGAGGCGTGGCAAAACAACACCGAGATGGACCCCTCGCGTCGAGCGTTCTATGAGTACCACTCGTCGCTGGTTGAGCCGTGGGACGGACCCGCCGCGCTGCACTTCACGGACGGCACTCTCATCGGCGCGACTCTCGACCGCAACGGTTTGCGTCCAGGTCGCTTCTGGGTGACGTCTGACGGTCTGGTGGTGTGTGGCTCGGAGGCGGGACTGCTCGACATCGACCCCGCCGACGTGGTGCGCAAGGGCCGCCTGCAACCAGGGCGGATGCTGTTGGTCGACACGGCTGCCGGACGCATCATCGAAGACGATGAGGTCAAGACCGCCCTTGCCGCGGAGCGTCCCTATGGGGAGTGGATCGAGCGCCACGCGGTGCGCCTCGCCGATCTTCCCGACAGGGAGCACATCACCCACTCCCGCTCGTCGGTGGTGCGCAGGCAACGCACGTTCGGCTACACCGAGGAAGAGCTCAAGGTTCTCCTGGAGCCGATGGCGAAGGCGGGCGCCGAGCCGATCGGCGCCATGGGCTCCGATACCCCCATTGCCGTGCTCTCGACGCGCCCCAAGCTGCTGTTCGACTACTTCACGCAGATGTTCGCGCAGGTGACGAACCCGCCGCTCGACGCGATCCGCGAAGAGATTGTGACAGCAATCGGCGGCGCGATCGGTCCCGAGCCGAACCTGCTAGCAGGCGTTCCTGAGCACGCTCGCAAGGTGACGCTCGACTTTCCCGTCATCGACAACGACGAGCTCGCGAAGATCATCCACATCGATGCGGACCCCAAGCTCAAGGGAATCTTCTCGTCGCGCCGCATCCAGGGCCTGTACAAGGTGGACGACGGTGGGGCGGGCCTCGAATCGCGCCTCGAGGCGATCTTTGTCGAGGTCGACAAGGCCCTCGACGACGGCGTGAGCTTCCTGATCCTGTCGGACAGGGACTCGGACGCTGACTTTGCACCGATTCCGTCTTTGTTGCTGACATCCGCCGTTCACCATCACTTGGTGCGCAACCACAACCGCACTCAGGTGTCCCTGGTTGTCGAGGCAGGTGACGTGCGCGAGGTTCACCACGTGGCGCTGCTGATCGGCTACGGAGTGGGCGCCGTGAATCCGTACCTCGCCATGGAAACGGTCGAAGACCTCGTGGCGCGCGGATACATCACCGATATCACCGCGGAGAAGGCCGTCAACAACCTGATCAAGGCGCTCGGCAAGGGTGTTCTCAAGATCATGTCGAAGATGGGCATATCGACGATCGCCTCATACCGAGGCGCTCAGGTGTTCGAGGCCATCGGGCTTTCGCGTGAACTTGTCGATCGCCACTTCGCTGGAACGCCAAGCCAGATCGACGGCGTCGGGCTAGACGTGATTGCCCGCGAGGTTGCGGACAGGCACGCCGACGCCTACCCCGCATCGGGACAGCGTCCCGCGCACCGACGCCTCAACGTTGGCGGCGAGTACTCCTGGCGCCGCGAAGGCGAGGAGCACCTGTTCGACCCAGAGACGGTGTTCAAGCTCCAGCACTCGACCAGGACCCGCCAATACGCGGTGTTCAACGAGTACACCGAGCGCGTCAACAGCCAGGCGAAGCGCCTCATGACCTTGCGAGGTCTGTTCGAGATCAAGTCCGACAGGCCGCCAGTTCCCATCGAGGAGGTCGAGCACCAACGGGACATCTACAAGCGCTTCACCACGGGCGCGATGTCGTATGGCTCGATTTCACAAGAGGCGCACGAGACGCTCGCGATCGCGATGAACAAGCTCGGCGGCAAGTCGAACACGGGTGAAGGAGGCGAGTCGCCGGAGCGCCTGTACGACCCGAAGAGGCGCAGCGCGATCAAGCAGGTGGCGTCCGGACGCTTTGGCGTCACGAGCGAGTACCTCGTGAACGCCGACGACCTGCAAATCAAGCTCGCCCAAGGGGCCAAGCCAGGTGAGGGAGGGCAGCTGCCGGGCGCGAAGGTCTATCCGTGGATCGCGGAGACGAGGCACTCGACGCCGGGCGTTGGCCTCATTTCCCCGCCTCCTCACCACGATATCTATTCGATCGAGGATCTCAAGCAGCTGATCCACGACCTCAAGAACTCGAATCCGAGGGCGCGAATTCACACGAAGCTCGTGTCGGAGGTTGGGGTCGGCACGATTGCCGCAGGCGTGGCGAAGTGCAAGTCCGACGTGGTCCTCATCTCCGGATCAGACGGCGGCACAGGCGCGAGCCCACTCAACTCGCTCAAGCACGCGGGCGCGCCCTGGGAGATCGGCTTGGCCGACACCCAGCAAACACTGGTGCGCAACGACCTTCGCGACCGTATCGTCGTGCAAGTCGACGGTCAGCTCAAGACGGGTCGCGATGTCATCATCGCGATGCTTCTTGGGGCCGAGGAATTCGGTTTTGCGACGGCGCCTCTCGTGGTGTCCGGTTGCATCATGATGCGCGTGTGCCACAAGGACACCTGTCCAGTGGGGGTTGCGACACAGAACCCCGAGTTGCGCAAACGCTTCAGCGGAAAGCCCGAATTCGTCGAGACATTCTTCGAGTTCATGGCTCAGCAGGTGCGTGAGCAGCTCGCCGCGCTGGGGTTCCGCTCTATCCAGGAGGCCGTCGGTCACGTCGAGCTCCTCGACA
>JAYTGI010000022.1:0-2828 GCA_043733605.1 Demequina sp.
GCTCCAGGGACTGGCCGCCGAAGGCCGCACCGTGCTGGTCTCTAGCCACATGATGAGCGAGATGGCGCTCACCGCCGAGGGCCTTATTGTCATAGGCCGCGGTGAACTCATCAGCGCCGGCCCCACATCGGAGTTCATCCGGCAGAACTCCGAGCAATCCGTAAGGGTCAGCACCCCCACACCCGGTCCCCTTCGCACCGCGCTGGTCGCGGCGGGTGCGAACGTGGCCGACGACGGCGACGACACGCTGCTGATCACTGGAGTCACTGCGGCGTTCGTGGGTGACACCGCAGCCAAGTGTCACATCACCGTGCACGAGCTCAGCACCCAACTAGCCTCACTGGAGGAAGCTTTCATGGGACTCACCGCCGACAGCATCGAATACCGCGGCATCACCGCCGAACCGATCACGCAGGAAGCTGGACAACGGTGACCGCCGTCGTTGATCGACCGGCCCAGCTGGCGACGGTCCCCGGCGGGCACTACCGCTTCCGCAGCGTCATCCGCTCCGAGTGGACCAAGATGTGGTCCGTCCACTCCACCGCTCTCACCCTACTCGGCGTCGCTGTCGTGACCATCGCGCTGAGCATGGTCGGCGCGGCCAACACCCACTGGTCCACCATGAGCGCCTCTGCCCGCGCCGCGTTCGACCCGACCAGCCAGAGCCTGCAGGGCGTCATCTACAGCCAACTCGTCATCGGCGTCCTTGGCGTGCTGCTGATCACCAGCGAACACGCCACCGGCACCATCCGCATCTCTTTGGCAGCGGCCCCATCGCGCGGCAAAGTCATCGCGGCGAAAGCCCTCGTTTTCGCCGCCGTCGCCGGCGTGGTCGGGGAGATTCTGTCGTTCGCGGCGTTCTTCGCCGGTCAAGCACTGCTACGTTCGCCAGCACCGCACGCCACCCTCGGCCAACCAGAAGTCCTCCGCGCCGTGGCCGGGTCTGGAATCCTCCTTATGGTCCTTGGGCTGCTTGCCCTCGGGCTCGGCACGATCATCCGCCACACCGCCGGCGCCATCACCGTCTACGTCATCGTCCTGCTCGTCGCGCCGCTTGTAGTCGCAGCACTCCCCCCGGCGGCCGGAAATGCGATTGACAGGTACCTACCCGCTCACATGGCGGACACTATGGCCTCCACCCTGGGCTTCTCAGACCATCCGCAGTTCTCACCAGCGTTCGGCCTTCTCATCCTCGCCGGATACGCCGCAATCGCGCTTGGAGCTGGCGCGGTACTGCTACGCCGCCGAGACGTCTGATGGGGATCGCAGAGCCCCACCAGGTCTCGAGGTCAGCGGTACGTGCAAGGGATGGGAACTGGTCAGACTCGGTCGACAGACCGCGCGAACGAAGGCATCGAGTTGAGTGCTGCGTAGACCACCGCCTGCCAACCTTGAACTCGTCACGCGCCTCGGAGAAGCGTCATGCCCGCCGGCGCACAGCGCGCGCCGGTCTGCGTCTCCACATGACGCGGCACTGCCCCGAGACGCATCCCGGTCACGGTGGGGGGCTGCCCCGTGTTCGTCGCCACGCGGGCCGACCTCCTGCTCAGGGCTGAGCGGCGCGAATGGGTCGCGCGCGTGGGTCGGCGTGCGGTCGCACTCGCGCTGTTCGACGACGAGCGACGGCCTGCCGCGGGTGTCCGGGGCAGGGTGGCTGGCTCATCCGGATGAGCCGTCGTCGCTCCGCAAGCACCGTGAAAGACGGCACCGCGTCAGTTCGGCAAACGACGGGCAGCGATGTCTCGCGGCAGTTCTCGACCGACCGGGTCCGCCCCAGTTCACGGTGCCCGCCTGGCCCCGCGGTGACCTTCAACCCGCAATTCGAACACGTGAAGGGTTTTGGTCTCATTGCGTTCAAAATTGATCCTGGCGTTGAGCCCCCACACGGTGGGTCCGCTCACCGCGATCGGAACGGCGTGGCTCGCGCCAGACAATATTCTTCATTGGTTCGGACCGCTGGCGGTGCTTGGTGTCCTTGCGCTGGTGTTCGCCGAGACCGGTCTGCTGGTCGGGTTCTTCCTGCCGGGTGACTCTCTATCGTTCACCGCGGGCCTGTTGACCGTGACGGGATTCATCACGATGCCCGCAATCGCGCTGGGCATTTTGGTTTTCATTGCCGCATTCGTCCGGGATCAGGTCGGTTTCATGATCGGGCGCAGCGCGGGCGCGCGGATCTTCACCCGTCCTGACTCTCGCCTGTTCCGCCAGGAGTACGTCGAAAAAACCAACGCGTTCTTTGTCCGCTTCGGCGGGCGAGCCGTCATCCTCGCGCGGTTCGTGCCGATCGTGCGCACCTTTGCGCCAGTCGCGGCGGGCGTCGGCGCCATGCGCTACGGGCAGTTCGTCGTCTTCAACGCGATCGGGGCTTTCGCCTGGGGTACCGGCATGACACTGCTCGGCGCCTGGCTCGGACAGCTCGCCTTCGTCCGAGCAAACATCGAGCTTATCCTCATCGCGAACGTGGCGATCTCGGTCGTACCGATCGCCACCCAGCTGCTAAGGGCCAAGCGACGCACCGCGCGAGAGATCATCGCGAGCCGGACCTTCCCAGCGCATGGTCAACCATCATGAACGCCTTGATCGTCGCTATAGCCCAGTACCTCCCTCTGCTCATTCCCCTCGCAGTAGCGATCATCTGGTTCCTTCTGCCCCGCACGGACAAGTTCGCGATGGCCGCTCAGGCGTCATCTCCCTGGTCGTCGCCCTCGCGCTGATTCAGCTCGCCGAGGGACTGCACACAGACCAGCGGCCCTTTGTGGTCAACCCATCAGTGAAGGCGCTGTTCGGTCACCCCCCGGACAACGGGTTCCCGTCCGATCACACGGCGC
>JAYTGI010000023.1:0-19146 GCA_043733605.1 Demequina sp.
TAGCCGCGCTACTAGGCTAGGTGAGGCAAAGGAGGGCCCATGGACTACAGGGAATTGTCGATCGAGGGAGCTTGGGAGATCACGCCCCAGCGTCACGGCGACCAGAGGGGAATGTTCCTCGAGTGGTTCAAGGAGCCCAGCTTTGTGGAGGCGATGGGCCGCCCTCTTCACCTGGCGCAGGCCAACCTTTCCGTGTCCGCCGCGGGCGTTCTCAGGGGAATTCACTTCGCCGATGTCCCTCCCAGCCAGGCCAAATACGTGACGTGCCCCAAGGGCGCAGTGCTCGATGTCGTTGTTGATATTCGTACGGGGTCGCCCACGTTTGGCCAGTGGGACTCGGTGCTTCTCGATGACGTGCACCGCAGGGCCGTGTACCTGAGCGAGGGTCTCGGTCACGCGTTCCTGTCTCTCGAGGACGGTTCCACCGTCGTCTATATGTGTTCGGAGCCGTATTCGCCAACAAGGGAACACGAGATCAATCCGCTCGACCCCGCCATCGGCATCGTGTGGCCAACCGCATCCAGGGACGGCTCGCCGCTTGTCTACGACTTCTCCGCCAAGGACGAGGCGGCGCCCACGCTCGCCGAGGCGGCCGACGCGGGCCTGCTGCCCTCGTTCGAGGCCGCGAGGGCCTTTCGCGCGGGTCTCGCCTAGTCGGTGACGCCCGACTCTCCTATACTTGCCAGGCTTGTTGGTTGCACAAAAGGTGGGAGAAACGTCATGAAGGTACTCGTGACCGGCGGTGCCGGGTTCATTGGCTCAAACTTTGTGCGGCTGACGCTCGCGGAGCGTCCCGACGTGCAGATGACCGTGCTTGACGCGCTCACCTACGCGGGCAACGAGGCCTCGCTTCCCGACGATGACAGGGTCACCCTTGTCAAGGGAGACATCGCCGAGCCCGAGCTGGTTCAGGACCTCGTGGCGGAACACGACCTCGTCGTTCACTTTGCGGCCGAGAGCCACAACGACAACTCGCTCGACAACCCCTGGCCGTTCATCCAGACCAACATCATCGGCACTTACCAGTTGCTCGAGGCGGTTCGCCGTCACGGCAAGAAGCTGCACCACATCTCGACCGACGAGGTCTACGGGGACCTCGAGCTCGACGACCCCGCCAAGTTCACCGCCGAGACCCCGTACAACCCGTCGTCCCCCTACTCGTCCTCCAAGGCCGCATCTGACCTGCTGGTGCGCGCGTGGGTGCGCTCGTTCAAGATCCAGGCGACCATCTCGAACTGCTCGAACAACTACGGCCCCGCGCAGCACGTCGAGAAGTTCATCCCCCGCCAGATCACCAACGTGCTCGACGGCATCCGCCCCAAGCTGTACGGCAAGGGCGAGAACGTGCGCGACTGGATCCACGTGGACGACCACAACCGTGCCGTGTGGACCATCATCGACAAGGGCCGCTCTGGTGAGACGTACCTGATCGGCGCCGATGGCGAGATGGACAACAAGTCCGTCATCGAGATGATCCTGTCTCAGATGGGTCTGGACGCCGACGCGTATGACCACGTGAGCGACCGCCCCGGGCACGACATGCGCTACGCGATCGACTCCACCAAGTTGCGTGACGAGCTCGGCTGGGAGCCGCTCTACAAGGACTTCGCTGCGGGCCTGTCCGCGACCATTGCCTGGTACCGCGACAACGAGCCGTGGTGGCGCGCCAAGAAGCTCGAGACCGAAATGAAGTACGAGCGCCTGGGGCGTTGATCCTCGGGCGCTAGTTCGCCGCGACAACGAGCACAGGCTCGCGTACCTTGGGGTTTGCAGGGAAATCCTGATGCGGCCCACAAGGGGGAGGCGCCGTGAGAAAACTCCGACTGTTACGTGCAATGGTGGGCGTTGCGGTGGGGCTCGTGGTGTTGGCGCGTTGCGCCTCAGAGGACTTGGCAAAGTCGGAAGCGAAGAGGGACTTTGCCGACATGACTCAGGGCGCGCTTGATGACGCCGAGGCGGGCGGAGCGGGCGACGAGCAGTTGGCCATCGCGGATGCCTGCAGCACCGACCTGGAACTTTGGGTGCGGATGGCCTACGTCATGCCACCCACCTCGATCGCGGTGAAGGACGCCTACCTCGATCGACAGGTTCCGCTGGTCAAGACCTGCTTGGACAGAGAGGGCTATGCTGCGGGTCCGGAGGCGTCCACTCACGAGGTGTTGCGGCAGGCGCTGCACGTAAAGACGGACACCGCGTCGGCGGTCGACTGTCTCGCTGAGGCAAAGATTGATGGCTTCTAGGGCAAACCAAGCGGGCGCAACCGCTTGAGTCGCTAGAGCGCCGCCGCCTTGAGCACGCGCGCGTAGCCATCGGCCACCGCTGCCGCGTCGAAGTCCTGCGCCCTCACGGCCGCGCCCCTTCCGAGCGCCGTGCGTAGCGCCGCGTCCCCGATGATTGCGGTGAGGGCGTCTCGCAAAGCGGCAACGTCGCCGCTTGGCACCGAGAGCCCTGACACTCCCGGCTCGACGGCCTCGTCCAGGCCAGGAAGGTCGGAGACAATCACAGCGCAACCCGACGCCATGGCCTCAAGCAGTGCGACGGGGAGGCCGTCCTGATCTCCGCTCGCGGCGCGAACTGACGGGAAGACCGCGACATCGGCCGCGGCATCGGCGCGAGTGAGAGCCTCGCGAGTGAGTTGGCCAACGAAGTCGACGGGGAGGCCAGCCGCTGCGGCCTCCAACGGGCGTCGCTCGGGTCCGTCGCCAACGACGGTCAAGTGCCACGTGGTGGGCTCTATAGGTGCGAGCGCTTCAAGAAGCAGGTGGAAACCCTTCTTCTCGACGAGCCTGCCGACAGCGAGGAGCCGTACCGGAGCGTCCGCCGCCGTGCTTCGCGAAGCCCGCCCTGTGGCGGCATCGGCGAACTGTGCGACCTGTGCGCCCATGGGCATCACGTAGGTGGTGTCGGGATTGGCGCCCAGGGCGATGGCCCGCTCGCGCATGTCGGCGTTCATGACCGTGACGGCGCGTGCGCGACGGAGCACCGACCGCTTGAGCGCGCGCGAGAAGGGGTCGCCGAGCGCGTAGAGGTCGCCACCCAACGTGGTGACCACCAGGGGAACGCGCGGCGCCGCCCACCTGGCAACAATGCCTTGCGGAATGATCCAATGCGCGTGAATGACCGCGGGGCGCTCGCGTCGCACCGCACTGCGCACCGCGAACCACTGCGCGGCCATGAAGAAGGGAACCTGCAGCAGGCGAGACTTCTTGGACCGCACGTTCTCCAAGATCGCGCCCGAGGCGAGGTCCTCCCAACGCCTAGGAAAGTAGCGGTACCGCGTGACCCGAATGCCGTCGGCCGTCTCGGATGCTGCGCCGCCTGGCACGGCTGGGACCAGCACCAGCGGCTCAAAATGGCCGACGAGTCCCACTGCCAGGTCCCGCACAAACGACGGGGTTCCGTCATCGGCACGCGCCGGAAATGTCGACGCGAGAATGACGAGAGGCGTGCGCGAAGCGTGCGGGGTCATAGGCTTGTCCACCGTGAGTGCGATTAGCGAGACCCCAGTGTACGAGGTGGCGGTTGTGGGCGCCGCAGGCTTCCTCGGATCCGCCGTCATGCGCGTGCTTGGCGAGGCCGGTATTCGGGCGGTCGGCTACTCCCTCGAGAAGCCACTCTTCGAGGACGGAACCATCGATTCCGACGCCAAGGGCACGCGCACCGTGGTGTGGTGCGCGTCTCGCATCAATCCGCGCCTGGCGTCGGAGAATCCCGAATTGGTGGACCAGGACCGTGCGGACCTCGCCGAGGCTCTCGCCGAGTTTTCGTCCTGGCGTGAAGCGCCCCGCGTGGTCGCGTTCTCTTCTGGCGGGACGGTCTATGGCCCCCCCGCGTCGCCTCCGTACGCGGAACACATGGACCCGGCCCCGGTGAACGACTACGGGGTCGCGAAACTCGACCTTGAACGGCAACTGAGGGACAGCGGTCTCGAGTCGGTCTCGCTGCGCATCGCCAATGCATACGGCCCCGGCCAGCGCCCCGCGCCCGGTCAAGGAGTTCTTGCTCACTGGATGGAGGCGATCCTCACTGGCGGCGAGGTCCACCTGTACGGCGACGCCTCGGCGACCAGGGACTACGTGTACGTGGACGACATCGCGAGCGCCGTCGTCGCGGCTCACCGCGCCTCCGCGCCGCCTCTGATCGTCAATGTCGGCACCGGAACGCCAACGACGCTCGACCGGCTGCTTGAATCGCTCGAGTTTGCGGTCGCGCCAGCGCGCTTTGACACGGTCCGCCACCCGGCACGATCGACCGACACGGAACACTCGACCCTCGACATCACGCTCGGCAGGGACGCGATGAACTGGCGACCAATCGTGGACCTCGACGAGGGCGTGGCCAGGATGTGGCAGTGGCGAAGCTCGCAGTGATGCGCGGGCGCACGGGCGCATGGCTGCGCTGGGCCCTGTTCGCCGTTGCGATAGCGCTCGTTGCATGGGCCGTGGCGCGTCAGTGGTCGGGCGTGTCGGACGGCCTCGCCACGGTGGGCTGGCCGCGGGTCACGCTCGCGACTGGCCTGGCGCTCGTCGCGCTGGCCTTCAACACGCTGTCGTGGCGCGCGGTGATGATGTCGGTGGGACTCCAAGCGCCGCTGCGCGAGGCATCGGGCGTGTTTCTCGTCTCGCAAGCGGGCAAGTACGTGCCAGGCGCGGTGTGGCCCGTCGTTGCCCAGGCCGAGTTTGCCCGCGCTCACGGCGTGACCCGCGCGCGCGGGACCGTCGGATCGCTCGTGGCGATGGCGGTCGGCGTGGTGATGGCGGCCGTCGTGGGCGCCGTCGCGCTCGCGGTGTTTTCGCCGGGCGCGGTTCTGACCTACTGGTGGGTGCTACTCATCGCCACCGCTTTGGCGGTCACTCTGGTCCCCCCTGTGTTGTCCCTGCTTTTGGGCGTAGCACTGAAGGTGCTCCGGCGCCAAGGCGAAGTCCCGCGGATCGGCGGCAGGGCCTTGGCGGCATCGGCCGGTTGGTCGGCGCTCAATTGGGCGGCGCTGGGCGCTCAAGCGTGGATCCTGATCCACGCCCTTGGAGGAGATGCTTCGTACGGGCTCGCGACGGGGGCGTTTGCGCTCGCGTGGCTCGTCGGCTTTGTGGTGGTGTTCATGCCCGCCGGAGTGGGTCCGCGAGAGTATGCGCTGGTTTTGCTTCTCGGCTCCGTGGTGACGGGCCCCCAGGCCCTCGCGTTCGCTCTCCTTAGCCGCTTTGCGATGACCCTCGCCGACGCTATTGGCCTTGTTCTTGGCGCAGTCGCGCGGCGCTCGCGGCGGGAAGCACGGGACCGTACTGCTGCTCCTTGATGCGGAACAGCTGATCCTCGCTGAGGATCCTGTTGGTCTTCGAGAGGTCGGACAGGACCCCGAGCGCCATCGACAGAGCGGCACCGATGAGGAGCAGCGTCCCTAGCATGAGCGACTGGTAGTGATTGCCCTTGTCGCCATCGGCGAGCAAAATCGCGTAGCGCACAAACGGGATGACGCCGATGCCGCCAAGGACGATGCCGAGCGCGGCAAAGACCGACCAGGGCTTGAACATGACGTAAGAGCGCAGGATCGCCTGGCCCGACCTGGCCATGTGCTCGAACATGTTGTTGAACAGCCTGGATTCGCGCGTCTTGGCGTTGGTGTCGATCTCGACGGAGGCGATCGCTAGCGACTTGTTGCCCGCTTGAATGATCGTCTCCATCGTGTAGCTGAACTGTGTCACCACGTTGATGCGATAGAGCGCGTAGCGCGAGTACGCGCGAAAGCCCGATGCTGCGTCGGGCAACTCGGTGCCCGCGGCCTTGTTGACGACCCAGGATCCGAAGCGCTGCATGACCTTCTTGAATACCGAGAAGTGCTCGATCGTGTGTGTCTGACGATTTCCGATGACGATGTCGGCGTTGCCCGCGACAATCGGGGCAACGAGGTCGCCGATGCGTGCCTGCGGGTATTGGTTGTCGCCATCGGTGTTGACCACGATGTCGGCGCCGTGCGACATCGCGTAGTCGACGCCGTCGCGGAACGAGCGCGCCAGGCCCATGCGCGACGTGTGCGAAATGACGTGCTGAACCCCGTGCTCGAGGGCCACGGCGACCGTTCGGTCCGTCGATCCGTCGTCGATCACGAGGATCTCAATCTCGTCGATTCCGGCGATGTGCGTGGGAATCGACTCAAGGACGGACGCGAGAGTCGCCTCTTCATTGAGGCACGGGATCTGGATGATGAGCTTCACGGCAACCTTTCGACTGCCACTAGGGTAGCGGCGACCGACTCATCGCGCGCCGCCGCCTACATCAGTGAGACAACGAGCCTGCGGCCAATGGCCGCAATGACACTCAGTGCGGCGCCCCCGATGACTGCAGCGACGGCGGTTCCTGCCACGGCGGAGTCCTGGAGCGAAGCGGCGAGGGACTCGGCCCATAGTGCGCTGCCCGCCAGCCCGCCGAGTGCTCCCGCTGGAATACTCAGCCACCATTTCCCCTGGAAGGACGCATGCGCGGTGGCGGCAGCAAAGCCCGTCATCGCGCCCACGATCATCGCCAGATAGAACTCCATGATCTGGAACGCTAGTCGCAAGGTGTTGCCCGTGTCGAGGATTCGCGCTGCAGATGACCAGACGGTGACTTTCTGTTGAGCGTCTCGTGACGTCGCGCCGCCCCGGTGGCGGTCTCGCTGCGATACCTATAGCGTCGGGCTATACCGCAATATGCGCAAAAGCGGCAAAATGCCCGCCCCTCGACGAAAGAGAGCGATCGTGTATCTCCTCAAAACCGCCCGCAACCGGGCGCTCGCGGTGGCCACTCTGGCCGCGGTCTTCGCCTCGTTCGCCGTGCCCGCAAACGCCGCCCTGCCACCTGATCCATCGTCCACCACTGTGCAAGTGCTCGGCATTAACGACTTCCACGGACGCCTTCTCCCTGACGCGTTTTCGCGCACTGCGGGTGCCGCCGTGCTCGGGGGCGCGGTCGACACACTCAAGGTGGAATACCCGAATACGGTCTTCGCCGCCGCGGGCGACCTGATAGGCGCCTCCACCTTCGAAAGCTTCGTGGCCAAAGACAAGCCGACGATCGACGCGCTCAACGCGATGGGCCTCGAGGTCTCGGCGGTGGGCAACCACGAGTTTGACCAGGGCTACGCGGACCTGACAGATCGCGTCATGGCCCCTTACGACCCCGTGACCAACCCCTACGGCGGCGCTGCTTGGCAATACCTCGGAGCCAACGTGCGCGACGCGGGAACGGGTGACCCCGCGCTTCCTGAGACGTGGACGGAGTCCTTCGGCGACATCAAGGTGGGCTTCGTCGGTGTGGTCACCAATGAGACGCCCACTCTCGTCTCGCCCTCGGGGGTCGCGGGGCTCACGTTTGAGAAGGAGTACGTCGCGGCGAACCGTTCGGCAACGGCGCTCAAGGCGGACGGGGCAGACCTCATCGTGCTGCTGGTTCACGAGGGCGCCCCCACCACCGCCTACGCGGATGCCGTCGACCCCTCGAACGACTTTGGCGAAATGCTCGCCAACTTGTCTCCCGACATCGATGCGGTGATCTCCGGCCACACTCACTTGGCATACGACCACCGCGTTCCCGTGCCGCAGTGGGCCGCGGAGGGGCGCGCCATCACCGAGCGGCCCGTCGTGTCCGCAGGCCAGTACGGAATGGCCCTCGACAGGTTGATCTTTACGTTTGATGCCGCGGGCGATGTCACGGGTCTCGACACCAGCACGGTGAACCTGTACGGCGCGTTCGCCCCTAACACCGAGGTCGCGGGAATCGTGAGCGACGCGGTGGCCGCGTCGAGCGTGCTCGGCGCCGCTGTTCTTGGTCAGCTTGAGGGACCGCTCTACCGGGCCCGCACGGCGACTGGGACACCCGGATCCGCGCGCGGCGCGGAGTCGACGCTCGGCAATGTCGTGGCGAACATTCAGCTCTGGTCTACCCAGGAACTGGGCGCTCAGATCGCACTCATGAACCCGGGCGGGCTGCGTGCCGATCTTCTCGGAGCTGCCGCAGGCAATCCCGCGCTGTACCCGAGCGACGTGACCTATGCCCAGGCCGCATCGGTCCAGCCGTTCGCGAACACGTTGGTCACGATGGACCTCACTGGCGCGCAGTTGCGGGCCGTGCTCGAGCAGCAGTGGCAGCCCGCGGGTGCGTCGCGTCCGTTCCTTCGCTTGGGGACATCCACTGGATTCACCTACACATATGACCCGGCGGCCGCTGCCGGAGGCCGCATCCTGGAGATGCGACTGAACGGCGCTCCGATCACAGACGGCCAAGTCGTCAAGGTAGTGGCGAACTCGTTCCTCGCGGCGGGAGGTGACAACTTCACCACCCTCGCCTCCGGAGCAAACAAGGCAGACTCAGGCCGTATCGATCTCAACGCCCAAGTCGACTACCTGGCCGCGAACGGCACGCTCCCCATCGATGGAAGCCAGCATGCGGTGGGCGTCTCGGGCCTCGGCGACAGGACATTCACCGTGGGTGACACGGTGACGTTCAACGTGAGCTCGCTCATGATGACCGGGCCGAATGACACTGTCGACAGCAAGGTCACCGTCTATCTAGGCGGCAAGAAGATGGGCCGCTTCGCGGTCACAAACGCCTTGCCGACGGACAATTTTGACGAGCAGGGCACCTCCCAGGTTTCCTTCAAGATCCCAACCTCCGCCAGGGGCGCCTCAACGCTCGCGATCGAGGGAGACAACACGGGCACGGTGGTCGAGTTTGGCGTCACCGTCTATGAAAAGCCGAAGCCTGATCACCAGCACGCCCGCGGCGACGGTCACGGTCACTATGCGGATGCGACGGGTCACTATCATTTCTTCGGTGCTCCCAGCCGCATTCCCGTCTAGTCCCCTCGGGGCTTGCGGAGCACTCGACGACACGCACAATGCCCGGAACGCGATGAGTTCGGGCATCGTGCGATTTCGTTCCGCGATGGCAGTGACGCCACGGCCGCGCAATGCCTAGGATGTGAGACACGAGGCATCTCACATACCGCAGTGCCTCTCACCAAGCAAAGGAGCTTGAGGTGCATTTCGAGATCTACACGGACAAGGCAGGCGAATTCCGCTTCCGGATCACAGCCACAAACGGAAACGTCCTCGCTTCGAGCCAGGCCTACAAGCAAAAGGCTTCCGCGCTCAACGCGATCGAGCGCATCAAGTCCGACGCCGCTGGTGCAGTGACCAACGACAACTCTTGACGCTTGACGGGCGCCGGAGGTTGATCCGTCGGCGCCCGTTGTCGCGTCTTCGTCGCGGGGCAAGTTCCCTCACACCGCGACCACTTCACTATCGCCACATCACTTCGTAGGACAGAATGGGCCCGTGACTTCTTTCGCAGACCGCCACGTTGGACCAGACGACGACGCCATCGCTACGATGCTGCATGCCGTGGGCTATGCCTCTCTTGAGGCCTTGATCGATGACGCGGTGCCCGCGTCAATCCGTCAAGACGACATCCTCGTGTTGCCCGAGCCGCTGACCGAGGCCGGGGCGCTCACCGAACTTGAGCGCTTCGCTCATGCGAATGTGCAGGCCGTGCAGATGATCGGCCAGGGTTATTACGACACGGTGACCCCTGCGGCGATTCGCCGTGGCATCCTCACCAATCCCGCGTGGTACTCCGCCTACACCCCCTACCAGGCAGAGATTTCCCAGGGCAGGCTTGAGGCGTTGCTGAATTTCCAGACGATGGTGAGTGACCTGACCGCGCTACCCATTGCGAACGCATCATTGCTCGATGAGCCCACCGCCGTGAGCGAGGCCGTTCTGCTCATGGCGCGCGCGACTGCGGACGAGGGGACAATCGTTCTCGACGCCGAGTGTTTCCCGCAGACCCTTGAGGTGGTGCTCGCACAGTGCGAGGCGGTGGGCGTCGCGGCGCGCGTCGAGGCCATCGGCGAGGGTTGGACACCCGCCGCAGACGTCGTGGGCGTCGTCATTCAGAACCCGGGCATGTCGGGCGTCCTGCGTGACCTCCACCCCCACATTGAGGCGGCTCACTCCGCGGGTGCTCTTGTCACGATCGCGTGCGATCTGTTGGCCCTCACGATCGTGACCCCTCCGGGTGAGGTGGGAGCCGACATCGCGGTGGGTTCCGCACAGCGCTTTGGCGTCCCGCTGTTCTATGGCGGCCCCCACGCCGCATTCATCGCGGTTCGCGAGGGCCTCGAACGGCAGGTGCCCGGACGCATCATCGGGGTGTCAGTCGACGCGGAGGGTAAGCCTGCGTATCGGTTGGCCCTGCAGACCAGGGAGCAGCACATCCGTCGCGACAAGGCGACGTCGAATATTTGCACCGCGCAATCCCTCCTCGCGGTCGTCGCGTCGATGTACGCGGTCTATCACGGGCCAAATGGTCTTCGCGATATCGCCTTGCAGATCCACTCGCGCGCCGTCACGCTGTACGACGCGCTCACCGCGATGGGCTTTCCGCCCATGCACGAGGCATTCTTCGACACGTTGATCATTCACGTGCCAGGAGGTGCCGACTCTGTGGTGTCGCGTGCGGCCGCTGCGGGCATCAATATTCGCAAGGTTGACCACGACCGCGTCGCGATCGCGTGCGACGAGAAGACCGAGCTCGCGACGCTCGACACGTTGGTCGAGTCGATCATCGCCGCCAAGCGACACCCTGTCTACACCGCGCCCAGAGTGGCCATCCCGCGTGCCTTGCGCCGATCTTCGGACTACCTGACGCACCCCGTGTTCAACACGCACCACTCGGAGGCCTCGCTCACGCGCTACATGCGCCGCTTGGCAGACAGGGACCTCGCTCTTGATCGCACGATGATCCCGCTTGGTTCGTGCACCATGAAGCTCAACGCAGCCGCGGAGCTCGAGCCGATCCTGTGGCCTGGCTTCGCCAACATTCACCCGTTTGCTCCCTCGGAGCAGACCTCGGGCTACCGCCACATGATCGAACAGCTCGAGGACTGGCTTGCCGAGATCACCGGCTACGCCGCAGTATCCGTTCAGCCGAACGCGGGCTCGCGTGGCGAATATGCGGGCCTGATCGCGATCCGCAACTATCACTTGAGCCGCAATCAGACCGGCCGCGACGTGTGCCTCATCCCCGCGTCGGCGCACGGCACAAACGCCGCCTCTGCCGTTCTCGCAGGAATGCGCGTGGTGGTTGTTGCGACAAACGACAGCGGCGAGATCGACTTGCCCGACCTCAAGGCCAAGCTGGTCAAGCACGAAGGTGCCGTTGCAGCGATCATGATCACGTATCCCTCGACGCACGGTGTGTATGAGGCCCATGTTGGCGAAGTCTGCGCGGCCGTTCATGAGGCTGGCGCGCAGGTGTACATCGACGGCGCCAACCTCAACGCCCTCGTCGGACTGGCAAAGCCTGGCCACTTCGGCGGCGATGTTTCGCACCTGAACCTGCACAAGACCTTCGCCATCCCGCACGGCGGCGGCGGCCCCGGCGTGGGTCCCGTTGCGGTTGCCGAGCACCTCGTGCCGTTCCTACCGAGGGTGCGCCAGGGGATACAGCGCCCGCGCGACCTGAAGCGCGAAGGCGCGGCGGTGAGCGGCGCACCCTACGGCTCGGCGGGCATCCTGCCCATCTCGTGGGCGTACATCGCGATGCTTGGACCGGAGGGACTCCAGTACGCCACTCAAGTGGCAGTGCTCTCCGCGAATTACGTAGCCGCACGCCTCAGGGACCATTTCCCTGTGCTCTACTCCGGCGCGAACGGGCTCGTTGCCCACGAGTGCATTCTCGATCTCCGCGAGCTCACCAAGGCCACAGGGATCACCGCCGAGGACGTCGCCAAGCGCCTGATCGACTACGGGCTGCACGCGCCCACGATGTCGTGGCCGGTCCCAGGCACGCTTATGGTCGAGCCGACCGAGTCCGAGGACTTGGTGGAGCTTGATCGCTTTGTCGACGCCATGATCGGGATTCGCGCGGAGATCGCCGCCGTTGAGCGCGGTGAGATTGCCGCGGATGCGAGCGCCTTGCGTCACGCCCCGCACACCGCCGAATCCGTGATCGCCGATGCGTGGGATCACGCGTACACACGCGAGAGCGCGGCGTTCCCTGTGAGTGGCCTCAGGCGAGACAAGTACTTCTCGCCCGTGCGCCGCATCGACAACGCCTACGGCGACAGGCACCTCATGTCCTCGTGCCCCCCGCCCGAGGACTTCGAGGACTAGCAGAACGATTGCTTGTTGGGCGCAGGACCAGCGGCCTTGGGAACGCGGCCGTTCACCGTGGATGTTGGCGTGTTGCCGCGGGGCACGGACCTCGGCTAGAGTCCAAGACGCACACCGTTGGCCACTGGGGCGCCTGACGGAGCGAAGAATTTTGGGGGGCTTTGATGGTGAGACCTGCTTCACTTCAGCCGCCCGTACTTGCGGGGTATACGTACGTGCGACCGCTCGGACAGGGTGGATTCGCGGATGTGTTCCTGTTCCAGCAAGACATGCCGCGCAGGCTCGTCGCCATCAAGGTGCTTCACGCTCGGATTGACGATGTCGCCGCGGCGAAGGCCTTGGCGTCCGAGGCGGATGTGCTCGCCGGATTGAGTGCACATCCGTCGATCCTCACGTTGTATGAAGCGAGCGTGTCCGCGGACGGCCGGCCGTACATGGTCACCGAGTTCTGCCCCGCGTCCCTCACGAACCGATATCGGGCCGAGCAGATGCCCGTTGACGAGGTGCTGTCAATCGGCGTGAAGAGCGCCTCCGCCGTCGAGACCGCACACAAGGCCGGGCTGCTTCATCGCGATATCAAGCCGTCGAACATCCTCATCACGTCGTTTGGAAACCCAGTACTCGGCGACTTTGGGGTGGCCACAGTGATCGCCAAGGGCGACGGCGAGGAAGTCGCCATGTCGGTGCCGTGGAGCGCGCCTGAGGTGGTGGACCAACGCAGTTCGGGGACGGTCGCCTCGGAAGTGTGGGCCCTCGCCGCGACAGTGTTCACGCTCTTGGCCCAGCGCAGTCCCTTCGAGATTGCCGGTCAACGCCGCACGCCTGAGGCTGAACTCAAGGCGCGCATCATGCGCGCCAAGTATGAGCGCACTGGCCGCACCGATGTGCCTGATGAGCTCGAGCGTGTGCTCGAAGGTGGAATGAGGCGCATTCCTGGCGACAGATATCCGACTGCGGCATCATTCGGCACGGCGTTGCAGGAGGTGCAGCGACTCATGGGGCTGCCCGTGACTGCGCTCGAGATTCCCACCGACGCGTGGGCCAATGCGGCCGTACCCGCCGCTGACGAAACGGAAGACAGGGGACCCGTGCGTTCCACGGTGCCCGTGGCGTCACGTCGGTCGGCACATGCGACCCAGATGGCGCTTACTGGATCCCAACGCGTCGCGTCTCAGCGCGACCGTCCATGGGGGTGGATTGCCGCCTTCGCAGTCCTCGCAGTCGTCGCGGTCGTCGCGGTCGTCGTCGCGATCATGGCGAGTGGAGGGTAGCTGAGTGGCGGGGGATGTTGGTCGTGTGACCGCGGCGCGGTGGCGCCGGGCTCGCTACGGCGCGGGTGCGGTTGTGGCCGCGGTTGTGACGGCAGGAGTGCTTCTCGCTCCAGGCTTTGACGAACGCGAGGTCCCGCCCGTCAATTCATCAGTGTGGGCGCTTCAGACCACCGCCGGTCAGCACTATGGCAGGATCAACACCGATCTCGACGACATGGACACCGTGAAAGTGGTCGAGGCTCCCTCCCAGATCTTCCAAAACGGCGCGAACCTCGTCGTCTTGTCGGCGAATCTTAGCTCGATCACGCCGTTGGCTGCGGCGCTCCCCGTCGACATTGAGATCGGCACGGACGGCTCGGAACCCACCCCAGCAGGAACATCGGATGTGGTTCACGCGGGTGATGTGGTGGGGTTCCTGACGGATTCGGGCGAGGTCTTCGCGGGCCGCATGTCGACGGGCGCAGTGGCGGCCCCCGCCAGGATTGACCCCTTTGCGGACGTCAAGGTTGCGGAGGGCGAAGACCAGCCACAATTTAGAGCGACCGCTCTTGCCGTGAGCCAGGATGGCACGGTCGTCGCCTATTCGGCAGCAGTGGGGCAGGTCCTCGTCGGCTCGGTCGATGGTGGGGTGAGCGAGCTCTTCGGCCTCCAGGGAGGGCCCGATGGGTCCGAAGTCGAGATGGCGGTGACCGCGAAGGGATGGGTCCTCTTTGATCCGGATTCCGGGAAGGCGTGGCTCGCGGGTCACGCCGAACCGCTTTCGACAGGGGGCTCCAAAGGAGCTCGACTCCAGGTGTCGTGCGAATCGGATCTCGTGTACGTGGCGGATGACAGGGGCCTCATCACGGTCGGGTCCGAGGGTGCCGTGCGGGTGTTCGGCGGGGAGGCCTCGATTGGCGTGCCCGCTGCGCCCGCGTGCGTCGACGGCAAGATGGTTGGCGCTTGGCTTCCCCAAGGCGAGGGGCAGGGGACTCTTTGGTGGCAGGACGGCCCCGTTGTGTCGCTCAGTTACGGCGCCGAGGCTCTGCCCGAGCAGCGTCGTCCCGAATTCCGCTCGAATGGGACTCGAGTCATTCTCAACGAGTCGCGAAGCGGCTGGGTGTGGGATGTGCCCAGCGGCGCATTGGTGGCCGCATCGCAGGCCTGGACCACCGATGGGGAAACACAGATCGAACAGGTCGACGACGAGGTCGTCTCGGAGGTCACGGAACCGCGTCCTCCAGTGGCGGAGCCTGATGCGTTTGGCGTGCGCGCGGGGCGACAAGTGCTGCTACCGGTGCTCCTGAACGACCACGATGCCAATGGTGATGTGCTCACGATCGACCCATCGTCAATGCCAGAACTGCCAGCCGACTTCGGCTCGATCTCGCTTGCAGACGACGGCCAGGCCCTCGTTGCGACGATCGCCGACGGGGCACAGGGCTCGGTCTCCGTCGACTACGTCGTCTCCGATGGCACGACGGATGGCGGCAGGCTGTCGGAACCGGCCACGGTGACACTCACTGTTCACGGTGATGACGTCAACGGCGCGCCGGAATGGTGCCCCGTCGAACATTGCACGGCAGTGTGGCCCACGCCGCAGGTCCAGCCGGGTGGCACCGTGTCCCTCGACGTCCTGTCGGATTGGGTCGACCCCGATGGCGACCCGATCTACGTGTCGCGCGCCGCGTCAATGGATCCCGTGGGTTCGGTGGCGGCCTCGCCAGACGGATTGCTGGTATTCCAGCATTCGGACCCTTCGGGGTCAGGGGGATCTGTAGGCGTAGACGTCACCGTGTCCGACATCTATGGCCTGGACAATACAAAGACCTTGATGTTCTCGGTCGTGGGCGAGCCGCGGCTCAAGGTCGAGGGCACAGCCATGACGACCACAGTGAACACTCGGCTCACGGTGCCCATCAGCGATAGCGTCACGGGCGCGCGCGGCCCTGTGAGCGTGGTCGAGGTGGCGGTCGATGTCGAGGACGGTACCGAGGTCGCACCCACCCAGACGGATCCCGGATTCACGTTCATGGCCGATCAGCCTGGCACCTACCAGGTAAGTTTCACGGTGACCGATGGTGTGGCACAAGCGCGAGGTTCTGCGCGGGTGACAGTCATCGCCGCGGAGGACGCGCAGCTGTCGACCGTTCCCCTCATGGCGTTTGTGCACGCGAAGGAGGACGCGACCATCGACGTCCTCGCGGCGGTGACAAACCCATCGGGAAGGGTATTGCTCATATCGTCGGCCGAGGTGATCCCCGCCGAGGGAGTGTTGATGAGCGCCGACGTCATCGGCCACTCAGCGCTTCGGCTGTCGGGTTCGCGAGTTGATGGTTCACCTGGCGAGCTTGGCACGGTCAGATACGCGGTGTCGGACGGATCGGGCGACCCCCACGCCACGGCGGTGGGTGAGGTCACGGTCGTGCTCCTTGAGTCTGAGATTCCCTCGCCTCCGCTCGCCGTGGACGATGCGATCACTGTCAGGACGGGAAGTCAGGCCAATCTGTCCGTGCTGGCGAATGATGTCGCCGCGGCGGGAAGCGTCGTGGCACTCGATCCCGAGAGCGTGGTGATCGCCGACGGCGACGGGCTCGCCTTTGCCGCGGGCACCCTCCTGCGCTACCTTGCTCCCTCCACCCCTGGCGTGTACACGATTTCCTATGACGCGTACGTGCTCGGATACCCGGCACAGCGCGACGTCGCGCGCGTGGTCGTCACGGTGCTCGACGATCCACAAAACACCGCGCCGCGGCCGGCGGACGTGAGCGGTCGGGTCGCCTCCGGCGACACTGCGCGCATTCCATTTGTGGGTACAGGAATCGATCCAGACGGCGACGTCGTTGTTCTGGACCGCATTGAGACGAACCCGGATCATGGAGCAGCGAGCATTAGCGCCGATGGCACTTCGTTGGTGTATTTGAGCACGCAGGGGTACTCCGGCCAGGACGTGTTCACATTCTCCGTGATCGACGCCCGCGGGGAGCATGCCGTGGCGACGGCCCGCATCGGCGTGATCGATGTGGCGGCCAATCCGTCTCCGGTGACGTTCACGGACGTGATCCAGGTGCAAGCCGGAGCGACCGCGCAGGTCAATGTCTCTCCACTGGCCAACGACATCGACCTCACGGGAGGGACCCTCGAACTGCTCGATGTGGTGCCGGACGCCGCGCTTGGGACCCCCGACTATGTGGCCTTCGCCGATCGCATTGTTGCCGTGGTCGACAACTCGGTGTTGTTGCGCGTGCCCGACGAGCCAGGCACAGCCACCTACCTCTACACCGTGCAGACCGACACCGGATCGACGGCAGTGGGTCGCATTGTGGTCAAGGCCGTGCGCGAACGAGTCCTGGATGTGCCCGTTGTGGTGGACACGATCCTTACGTACGACGCGCGCGCCAGTTTTTCCGCAGGAATCGACGTGCTCGCGGGCAAGGTGTCGTGGGCGGGCGGCGACCCCACCAGCCTCACGCTCACGCTGTGGGGAGCTCAACCCACACTGAGCGTTACCGGCTCGGCAATCCGCGGACCAATCTCCGACGCAGCGCTCTTGGTGCCCTTCCAGGTGACGGGAATCGACTACTCGGGGGTCGAGGTCACCAGCTATGGATTCCTGCGCATCCCCGGCAAGGACGACTTTCGAGTCACTCTCAATGACAAGGCACCCGTCGTCTCCGTCAAGGAGAAGGAATCCGTCACGGTCGACCTTCTCGACCTCGTCTCGATTCCCGATGGTGCCGAATTGATCGTTGAGCCGGAGAGCGTCCGAGCGGGAGGGGGCCGCGGTACGGCCGTGTGCGAATCTGTGGGTGGAACATCGTTCCGTTACGTGGCTGGCCAGGGTGAACCGTTTTCGGACACCTGCCTAGTGGGCGCTCGCCTGTCGACCCAAGACCAGGTCACGCTCGTCCCCGTACCCATCGCGATTATCGCCGCAGACCCTTTGCCCACGCTTGAGCCGCGGGCCCTCGAGGTGCAGCCCGGAGCTACACAGGAGATTGATCTCGCGAAAATGGTCACGTGGCCAGCGGGATCAAAGACAAGGCCCGTAGAGATCGCGTTCGCGTACTCCGGCAACCTCTTCACCGTCGAGAGAACAGGAAACACGCTCACGGTGTACGGCAAGGACAACTCCACGCCGGGCCTCCACGAGGCCATCACGGTGTCGCTGACCTCCGACAAGGAGGTTGCGTCGGCCTCGGTGTCGCTCGAAGTGGGACCCGCCCCGGATCAGCTCCCGCGTGCCGCGAGCATCGTAGAGAAGTGCTCCCAGGCGGGTGGAAACTCGAGCTGTGTGCTTACCGTGGTGGGCCGCGCTGGCGAGGTGAACCCGCTTCCCAACACGCCGATGGTGCTCGTGGGTGTCACCGCGGCGGAGGACTGCCGGGGAGTCACTTTCGCCGCACTCAATGCCACACAGGTCAAGGTGTCGTGGACCCCAGAGGCGACCGGCGGCGTGTGCGACGCGATCTTTACGCTCAAGGACGCGCAGGGTCGGGTGACCGCTGGAGACAAGGTCGGCGTTCTTAGCCTTGACCTGCAAGGAATTCCGTTCGCGCCTGCGGCGGTCAGTCAGGTCGGGTTCGGGGATGGAACGCTTACGCTCGCCGTGGATCCGGGGCAGGCGCGCAACTCATATCCCGCGATCAGTGGATTCCACATCATGCGCGGCGGCGCCGAGGTGGCCTCATGCGATGCGGGAGGCGCGTGCGGGCAAATCACGGGCCGCACCAATGGCGTGAAGGACGAGTACACGGCGCTTGCCTACAGCGAAGTGGGCAATTCCAAGACGAGCGTGATGACTACCGCGTGGTCGTACGCGCCGCCAGCCGCCGTCACGAATGTGAACTGGGCGCCGACCGTCACGACCGGCGCTGGCAAGCAGTTTGACCTGACCTTCACCGTCACGGACCCGACGACGCGGGCGGTGAGGCTCACGACGGCGACGGGGGTCACAAGGGAACTCCCCGTGAGCGGTACTGGACCCGTGTCGTTCTCAAAGATCGAAGTGGACACCAATACGCAGGTGCAGGTGTCGCTCGTGGCGCTGTCAGGCCTTCAGCTGCCCGCCATTCCTGGCGCCGCCGCAGAGGGCGGCGTCGTTCAATTCGGAGCAAACGGCATCGGCGCTCCCGCCATCACCGCCGTATCGCAAAGCGGGGAGGCCGCGGATACGACCGCGACCATCCGAGTGTCGGTGACATCGGGCGGCGACGGCTCGACGACCGACGTCGGTGTCATGAATGGGGGCCGTTGCGACACCAAGGCGACCGGTGATGGAGTCGTGTTCATCGAGGTGGCGATCCCGCGGCACGACCGATCCACGTATGACGTGTGCGCAGTTTCACACGCCAACTCACTGGAGTACGGGGCGTCTGACACAAAACGCGTCAGGGTGTTCTGGTTCTCCGATCCCGGCGCGCCTGTCATGACGATGGGCTATGTGGTGGGCACGACGTGCGCCCCCGCAGGCGCCGTTCCGTGCGAGCCGTCCATCACCGAGCCGGTGTGGAACAGCGCGGGCGTTCCTCGAGAATTTCATCTGTGGTTCTCCAAGGGCTCCATCATGTCTGAGGCGTGGGCCGATGTGGCCCCGCGCGGCGAACCGGCGGCTATGGACGCCCTGTACTGCCTGACGTACGGGGATGGGCAGCAGGTATGTTCTTCGCAAACCACCGAGGTCACGACGGCGGGTCCCGGCTATGCACCCAAGATCGCGGCCGCGATGTGCCACGGCTCGCTCGCGG
>JAYTGI010000024.1:0-2825 GCA_043733605.1 Demequina sp.
ACGGTCGCGAGCCGACGCGGCGAGGTGGAGCGCGGCTTCTCGATGACGCTGTCGCGCATGTTCGACGCGCACGACGAGGGGCTGTTGCTCACGATCGTGCGCGATGCGGAGGGCCGGGTCCAGGCGTTCCTGCAGTGGACGCCCGCGACCGGCATCGGCGGCTGGTCGCTCGATGTGATGCGTCGCAACCCGGCCGGGGAGCTGCCAAACGGCATCATGGACTTCGCGATCGTCGCGACCATCTTTCACCTGGCTCCAGGCGGCGGCGGGTTGGGCCTCAACTTCGCGATGCTCCGCGAGGTGGTGGCAAGCGAGTCGATGTCGGGGAGGGCACGGCTGTCGAAGGCCGCGGTGCGCGCGCTGACGGGCAAGGCGCAAGTCGAGTCGCTGTGGCGCTTCAACTCCAAGTACGACCCCGCATGGGTTCCGCGCTACGTGGTGCTCGACTCGCTCGACCAAGCGGTGGTCCAGGGCTTCGCGATGGCCGATGCCGAGGGCGTGGGGGAGCTACCCATCATCGGGCGCTTCTTGGGTAGGAACGCGTGACACTGTCGCTCATCGCGGCCATTCTTGGCGCGGTGCTCTACGGCGTCGGTTCGATTCTGCAAGCGGTGGCCGTGAGGAGGTCGCCCGGCCTAAACGCCCTGAGGCATCCCCTGTACCTCGCGGGCCTCACGTGCGATGGCGGGGCGTGGGTAGCGTCCCTTCTCGCCCTGCACGCGCTGCCGCTGTTCACTGTTCAGGCCGTGCTCGCCGGCGCTCTTGCGGTGACGGTGGTGTTGGCGCGCATCTTCCTCGCGGCAAGGCTGCGCACCATCGACGTTGTCGCGGTTGTGGTCGTCGTTGTGGCGCTCGCAGTGCTCGCGCTCGCGGCGGGGCCCGACGCAGGTGGCGTTGCCGTCGCCTCGGCGGGTTTCACCTCGGCGACTCTGGTGGCCCTCGCGGTTCTCGTGGCCGCGGTCGCGTTGACCTACAGGAAGGGGCAAGGGATCTGGTTCGCGACACTCGCAGGGCTCGCCTCGTCTGGCGCGGCCATCAGCGCCCGCGCCGCGCACCTCGCAATGCCGTCAGGTGCCCTCGATCTAGTGGCGACCGCGCGCCAGCCGCTGGTGTGGGGCATCGTCGGATTTGGCGTGCTCACGGTGGTGACGTACGCGAGGTCGCTCGAGCGGGCCGCCGTCGGTCCGGCCACCGCGGTCGTCTCGGTAGTGGACGTGCTCATCCCTGCGGGGATCGGGTTGGTGGTGCTGCACGACGTCGTGCGTGGTGGTTGGGCGCCCGCCGCAGTGGTCGCGACCGCGGCCGCGCTCGTCGCATGCGTGGCGTTGGCGATGAGTCCTGCCGAAGAGAAGGTCCGCGCTTTGCCGCCCGCAGGTGGCATCGGGCCATGGTGAACTCGGTCGTCTCGTCCCCGCACATCGTCCCGCTCACGCTCACGCTCACGCCCGCGCTTCGCGACGCGTTCCTTGGCGTCTTCGAGGGAGAGGCGGCGGGCTGGTGCAGCGCGGGACCGCGCGTCGGGTACCGCTATCTCGATGACGAACCAGTGGGGGACGCCGACGCTGTGGGCTCGGTCATGTGCTTCGTCGTGACCCCCGCTCAGCGTGGGAAGTGCATCGCGCGCAGTTTGCTGCACGCGGCGCTCGTCGGCTTCGCGGAGCGCGGGCTCACGGTCGCCGAGGCGTAACCGCAACCCGGCGCCACCACAGACGCAGCCAACCATGACGGCCCCACGTCGCTGTACCTGTGGGCCGGATTCACGCTCCAGAGGGAAGACCCCGAGGGGTGGGTCGCGGTCCGCAAGACCCTCACGTAGCGTGCCCGCAGCGTCGGCCCTGGTGCGGCGCGTTTGCACCAGGGGCGCGCGCGTGGTCCCATGGAGCCATGAGTGGACCTAAGGGCTTTGACTTTCGTACCCGCGCAAACGGAGAGGTTCACATCTTCAGCCAAGGCAAACTGGCCAAGATGCTGAAGGGCGAAGAAGCCTCGGCCTTCCTTGCCGCCGCCGAGAAGGGCGACGCGCAAGAACTGATGGCCGAGGCCATCGGCGGCGCGGGATCGGGCGCGCGCGTTGCGGGCGGCCCCAGCGGCCCCGGCTCCAATCTGCACGGCAACGGCGCAAGCCACGCTCCGACGGTGTTCCGCCGCAAGACGGGCTGACCCGCCGCACTTATGGGGGTTGGCTCGCCATCGATGTACACGGTGGGCACGCCCACCAGCCCGGCCGCCGTGGCGGCGTCAGTGGCATCGGCGACCGCCGCCGCGTAGTGGTGCTTGCCAAACAAGCTCGCGACATCAGCGGGCACTCCCGCCGCGAGCGCCATCTGAACCAAATCGTCGTCGGTTAGGGTCGCACCCTCGTCGGGTTGGCCGACACGCAACTGCGTCAGGAACGCGCCGAGTCCATCGGGAGCGCCGGCGGCGAGCTCCTGGAGCGCCGACGACGCGCGCGTCGAATACGAGCCATCTGATGACGCTCGGTCCAGGATCGATATCGGGTGGGACACCACCGTGACGCCGCCCATCGCGAGCGGCTCTGGCTCGATAGTGGTAGCAAATTGGCTACATATGGGGCACATCGGGTCGAGGTAGATATCAACCACGACGCTGCCCGCAGGGATCACAGTCAACAGAGAGCCGTTCGCCGCGAGGGGCAGGGTGGCACTGCCCGCTTGAGACAGGTCGCCGATGGTGGCGGTGTTTTGCGACCACATGCCTGGCACCACCAGCGCGGCGCCCACGGCGAGGGCTCCAGCGCCCACGGTCGCCCCAGCGGCGATGCGTGCATGACGCACCACGCGCTTGCGCCGAGCTCTGCCGTGCAG
>JAYTGI010000025.1:0-7810 GCA_043733605.1 Demequina sp.
GGGGCCTCAAAGACGTCGAACATGCGAATGTCGGTCCACACCGTGACTCCCACGAACCACGTGCCTACGAGGCCCACGGCGACGAGGCGACGCGTCGACGCCGCCGCCACGACCACCGCCGCGGCGATCGCGACGAACGCGACCACACCCCAGTTCTCCGCCTCACCGGTGATGATGTAGCCGGGGTGGAGCAAATACGCAACGCCCGCGACGTGGATCGGCGTGAGGTAGACAGCGGCTGGGATTCCCTGTGCGACCACGAGAAGGAAGATGCCCGCCGAGGCGACCGCCGAACCAGCGAGCGCGAGCGCCCACCTGACTCGCATGGGCCGAGTGAGGCGCGCCAATCCGACTACCGCGAGCACCGCGACGAAGGGATCGAGGTATCGGCCATAGAAGTGCGCATCGATCCGAGTGAGCAGCCCCTCGGAGTCTGAGATCAGGCCAGGCATCGCCAACGCCATCGCGACCGCGAGCGCCGCGAATGCAGCGGATGGGCCGCGCAGTCGCTCGCGCCATGCGGCACGCAGCACGACACCAAGGCCGATGACGGTGAGGCCCGCCCAAGCCGCTATCTGGTACCAAACCTGTGAGGCGACGGCCTCGAGGTATCCACCCACTGTCACGCCACGTATCGCGTCGAGAGTCGACGAGACACGGCCGCTTCCCATATAGATCGACGAGGTCGCGTAGGTGAACATCCCATAGGCGCCACCGGCGGTGGCGGCTCCACCGAGGACGACCGCGGCGACGTTCTGAAGCGAGCGGCGCGCGAGCCACGCGCCGAACCCGATCGCGAGGATCGTGAAGGGGAGCGCCCTTCCGTGGGCCGCGAACGCGGCGCCCGAGACGACTCCGTATATCAGGGCCACCCGAACATGTGCCTCCGGCAAGCGAAAAGCAAGCTCCACCGTCCATGCGACCGCGAGGAAGAGCAGCATCTCCGCCCAGACGTAGTTCGCATTCAGTGCGCGTGCAGGGGCCGCCATGACAATTGCGGCGAGTACCCACGACGTCCGCGGCGCGGCACCAAAGCGGCGCGCCAGCGCGGCAAGGGGCACCACAGTCGCCAGCGAAAGCAGCACACCGAGGATGATGGCGAGGCGGTACACGATCAGGGGATCGGACGAGATCCACCAGGCGGGCGTAAGCAGCACCGAGAACCCTGGCATGTACGACTCGCCGGCAAGCAGCCAACCGGTCTGGGGATCCGCGAACAACTTCGCCACGCCAAGGTTGCCCACCTCATCGGTGAAGAACACGGGTGCTGTGCTATTCCACGCGACGATGACATAGACCGCCGCCGCGACGACCACGGCCGCGGGCGCTGACCACCGAGGCAAATCCCCAGTGTGTCCTAGTTCAGTGGGCATGTGGCGAGCGTAGCGCCCGGCAACGCGCGGGCCGCACTTCCGCGCGTGCCACCTCACTGCTACGTTCGGCCTCATGGGAATAATCGAACGCGGGCTCGCCCCCGAAGAGAAGTTGCTGATCAACCGCCACACTCACGCGAAGATGCTGATCATGCCGGTGCTATACGCGCTGCTTGCGACGGCCGCCGCCGGCGCCCTCATCTACTTCTACGATGTCGCGGGGCACGTCTTCGACATCGTGATAGGAGCGCTGTGGGCCGTGGCTCTCGTTTTGCTCCTCGTGACGCCTCTTGTGCGCTGGGGCACCACCATCTTCGCCGTCACCGACAGGCGCGTCATGTACCGCACAGGCGTTTTCAATAAGTCGGGGATCGACATTCCGATCGCCCGTATCAACTCCGTGCAGTTCCGTCACGACTTGATTGACAGGCTCTTTGGTGCGGGCACTCTGATCATCGAGTCCGCTTCCGACGAGCCGCTTGAGTTCAATGACATTCCGCACGTTGAGGCGGTGCATGCGCTGTTGTATGACAAGGTCAACGACGCACTGACGGACGACGACCAGGACAAGTAACGTGTAGAGCGGGCGGCGAGGCGGGTCACTTCACTACAGTCTTTCCATGGCATCGACAGACGCGATCACGGACCCCAATTCTCCCGAATACGCCGCGGTTGTGGCGCAGGGCTATACGTTCACGGGCGAATCCATCACCATCGGCGCGCTGGTCCAGGGCGAACAGGCGAACGAGTCTGCCCAGGTGCGCTTGCCGCTCAAGATGATGAACAGGCACGGACTCATCGCTGGGGCAACTGGAACTGGAAAGACCCGCACCCTGCAGGGCCTCGCCGAATCGCTGTCCGATGTCGGAGTCGCCGTGTTCGTCACGGACATCAAGGGTGATCTGTCCGGAATGGCGGTAGCGGGCGCTCCTCAGGACTTGATCACGGCGAGGGCGGCCGACATCGGGCAGGACTGGGCGCCCAAGTCGTACCCCGTCGAGTACTACGCGCTTGGAGGCATCGGCAAGGGTGTGCCCATCCGGACCACGGTGACGGACTTTGGGCCGCTTCTCATGTCGAAGGTGCTCGGGCTGAGCGACGTCCAGGAATCGGCGCTCGGCCTGGTGTTTCACTGGGCGGACATGAACGGCCTGGCGCTGCTGGACCTCAAGGACCTGCGTGCGGTGATCGAGTTCCTCGATTCCGACGAGGGCAAGCCCGAGCTCAAGACGGTAGGCGGGGTTTCCGCCGCCACGGCAGGCGTGCTGCTGCGCGAGATCGCCAACCTCCAAGCGCAAGGCGCAGATGAGTTCTTTGGTGAGCCCGCCTTCAACACTACGGACCTGTTGGCGACGGCTCCCGATGGGCGTGGCGTCATCTCGTGCCTCGAGCTCCCCGACCTCCAGGACCGCCCTCACCTGTTCTCGACATTCATCATGTGGCTACTCGCGGACCTCTTCCACGACCTGCCCGAGGTGGGAGATCTCGACAAACCCAAGCTCGTGTTCTTCTTCGACGAGGCCCACTTGCTCTTCGCCGACGCATCCAAGGAGTTCCTCACCCAGGTGACCCAGACGGTGCGCCTCATCCGCTCCAAGGGCGTCGGCGTCTTCTTCGTGACCCAGACCCCCAAGGACGTTCCCCCCGACGTGCTCGGCCAGCTCGGGTCTCGCGTGCAGCACGCGCTACGCGCGTTCACCCCCGACGACGCTAAGGCGATGAAGGCGACCGCGAACACGTTCCCGATGTCGCCATACGACTTGGAACATGTGTTGACGTCGATGGGCATCGGCGAGGCGGCGGTGACAGTACTGAGCGACAGGGGCGCCCCAACTCCCGTGGCGTGGACGCGGTTGTGCGCGCCGCGCGGGCTCATGGATCCGGCGCCCGATGCCGTCATCGAGGCCGCCGTCACGGCCAGCCCGCGGTCGGCCCAGTACGGCCAAGTGGTCGACCGCGAGAGCGCGTACGAGCTGCTCGCCGCCAGGGTCACCGCTCACGACACGGAGGTTGCCGAGCAGGGGGCGGCGGACGCGAAGGCCAAGGATGAGTCGTCCGTATCGAGGCCCACCGGATCGACGTCGAGCGGCGGATCTCGATCGCGGCGGCCCGAGAAGTCGGTGGTCGAGAAGGTCATCTCTTCGCAGCCGGTGAAGTCCTTCGCGCGCCAAGCCGGCCGCGAAATCGGCAATCAGATCCTCAGGTCGCTCTTTGGCACGAGACGCCGCTAGCGTCCGAACGAGGAGCCGCTAGCCCTTTTCGCGCCGCGCACGTGGAACAAGGAGCCGCTGGGCCTAGTGTCTCCGCATTTGCGGTGATAGTGTCCCCGCCATGACGCATCTGCGAGTATCCGAGGCCGCGGCACTTGTGGGTGTGAGCGACGACACGCTGCGGCGTTGGATCAAGGCCGAACACGTCGAGACGTCACTAGACGACGGTGGCCGCACCGTGATCGCCGGCGCGGACCTGGCGCCGTACGCCGTACGCACCGCAGCGCCGCCCGAGGGTGGCGACGTCTTGCGCTCAGCACGCAACCACTTCGTCGGCATCGTCACCGAAGTCAAGATCGACGCAGTGATGGCCCAAGTGGACATGCAGTGCGGCCGCTTGAGGGTGGTGTCTCTCATGAGTTCCGAGGCGGTGCGCGAACTGGGCCTCAAGGTGGGAACTGTGGCTACGGCGGTGGTCAAGGCGACGAACGTCATCGTCGAAACGACAACTGGGGCAAAAGCGTGAACCGTGCGATTCTGGCGGCGACCGCATCTCTTGCGCTTGCCGGATGCACGGGTGCCAACGCCACAACCACCCACGCAACCACCTCAGCGAACGCCTCAGCAGCCGCGCCGTACGGTACCAACACGGTGGACGTGTACGCCGCGGCCTCGCTCACGGACGTGTTCACGCAAATCGCCGACGATTACATGGCCGAACACCCCGGCATCCAGATTCGCCTCACGTTCGCCGGATCCTCCGATCTTGCAGCCCAGATCAACGAGGGCGCACCCGCGGACGTCTTCGCGTCCGCAAACGAGAAACAAATGGCCGTGACAGGCGAGCACATCGACGGCAAGTCTGAGCTCTTCGCAAGCAACACACTCACCATCGCGGTCCCTGCAGGCAATCCGGGCGGCGTGACCGACTTCGCGAGCCTCGCGAAACCAGGACTCAAGGTCGTCGTGTGCGCCCCACAGGTGCCGTGCGGCGCCGCAACCGTGACGGTCGAGAAGGCGCTTGGCGTGACCCTTACCCCCGTCTCGGAACTGACAAACGTCACCGACGTTCTCGGCAGCGTCGCGTCGGGAGAGGCCGACGCTGGCCTCGTGTACGTCACCGACCTCTCCCGGGCCAAGGGCGTCGAGGGGATCGCGTTTACCGGTAGCGACACCGCGACCACCTCCTACCCGATCGCGGTCATGACAACGGGCGATGCGGCCGAGGCGTCGCGCGGCTTTGTTGACTATGTGCTCGGCGCGCATGGCCAGGCGACGCTAGCTGCGGCCGAATTCGCGCGGCCAGGCTCCCCTGCGACCGACGCATCTGCGGGGAATTGAGGCGCGCATGGCCAGGCTCCCGCGCTGGCTAACCATCCTCGCGGTCATCGCGGCCGCGTTCGCGGTGCTACCCCTAGCGGGACTCGCATCGCGAGCGAACTGGGCCGAGTTGCCCAGCCAGCTCGCGTCGCCCGACGCCCGCACCGCGCTGTGGCTGTCAGCGCGCACCGCAACGGCGTCGACCGCCCTCTGCCTCTTGCTCGGGGTGCCGCTCGGGTTCGCGGTGGCGGCGCTGCGGGGACTGACTCGAGCCGTGCTGCGCGCCGTCCTACTGGCCCCGCTCGTGTTGCCGCCCGTCGTGAGCGGACTCGGCCTGCTCTACGCGTTCGGCAGGCGGGGCCTGCTCGGCGGCACCCTCGACGCCGCTGGCATCCCGGTGGCGTTCACCACCGCCGCTGTCGTGTTGGCGCAAGCGTTCGTCGCAATGCCCTTCATGGTGGTCTCGGTTGAGGCGGCTCTCGCCTCAAGAGACGGCAGGCTCGAGGCGATTGCGGCCACGCTAGGCGCTGGCCGTTCGCGCATCTTCGCTGCCGTGACTCTTCCCGGCATCGGCCTTGCCGTCGCGTTGGGCGCGGTTCTCGCCTTCGCGAGATCCTTGGGCGAATTTGGCGCGACGCTGACGTTTGCTGGCAGCCTCGAGGGCGTCACGCGCACCGCGCCCCTCCAGATCTATTTGGCGCGTGAGTCGGATCCGCAGGCCGCAGTGGCGCTCGGCCTCGTGCTCGTCGCGCTCGCCATCGTCCTCGTGGCAGCTGCGGCAAGGCCGGGACGGCGAGCCGTCAAATGATGCTCGACGCGACGGTGGGGGTCTCGACTCGAGGCGTGAACGCGGCACTCAACGTGCCCGCTGGTCAGACGCTCGCGCTATTGGGCCCCAACGGCTCGGGAAAGTCCACCGTCATCGAGGCGCTCGCTGGCATCATTGCGGCCGATGGCGGGCGCGCGACCCTGGGCGGTACCGTGCTCTTCGCTCACGATGGCGGCCGCATGCGCCTCACCGAGGCGCGGGAGCGCGGCGTGGCTCTCGTCACCCAAGACGCGGCGCTGTTCCCTCACCTGAGCGTGCTCGACAACGTCGCCTTCCCAGTGAGGGCCCGAGGCGCGAGTAGGTCCCGCTCGCGCGCCATCGCCCACGAATGGCTGGCTCGGACGGGCGCCGACGATCTCGCCACACGTCGGCCCCGGTCGCTATCGGGCGGCCAGGCGCGCAAGGTGGCCGTGACGAGGGCGCTGGCGAGCGAACCTCGGCTGATCCTGCTGGACGAGCCCTTCGCGTCGCTCGACGTGGACGCCGCCATAGCCCTGCGTGCCCTACTGCGCGAGGTGCTCGTCGGCCGCACGGCCGTCTTGTCGACGCACGACGGCCTCGACGCGGTCGACCTAGCAACGTCAGTGGCGGTGCTCGACCACGGCAAGGTCGTGGAGCAGGGGCCCACAGCTGCCACGTTCGAACGCCCGCGCACGGCGTTCACCGCCGCGATGGCGGGACTCGTGTGGATCAGCGGCGTGTGGACAAACGGTGCCCTGATGCTCGCGGACGGGCAGAGCGTCTACGCCTCGGGGAGAGGGCTCGCGGCAGGAGCACGTGCCGCCGTGGCGATCGACCCCCGCACCGTCAAGCTAGTTGCCGCCGATACCCGATCGGCGGTGCACGATGTGGTGAAGACGCTAGAGGCGCGTGGAGACGGGACCCTGAGGGTGCGCGGATCGCTCTTGTGGGCGGACGTGTCGATCGCGGAGGCCGCTCGCGCGCTCCGCCGCGTCGGAGACTCCGTCAGCTTTGGGATCGCCCAGCGGCCAGGCGCGTTCGGACTCGGGGACAAGCACGAACGCGCCTGAGCTCACTTCGGATGGGTCAGGACGGCTTCTCGGCTCCCGCACGTGCGTAGAACCACCACGCGATGCCCGTGCCCACGGCGGCGAGCAGGGCCCACGCCAGGAACAGAGGGACCGGGGAGAACGACGCGAGGGCGATGCCAAAGAAAAACGGCCCAAACGCGGCGATGGCAGACGTGAACCCGATGACGCCGCCTGCCTGCCGACGCTCGAAGATCACGGGCATCTGCTTGAAGGTGCTCGCGTTGCCAACCCCCGCGAAGAAGAAGATCGTGAGCATTCCCCACAGAAACGCGGGGAACTGGTCCGCAGATGTGGGGTTGAGCTGGAAGGAGGTGAACACGGTGGCCACGGCGATTCCCGCCGAGGCGACGAGCGTCACGCGCGCGCCACCGAGCCTGTCGGCGATCGTCCCAGAGACCACCCTGGCCGCGGATCCAACGAGGGCGCCAAGGAAGGCGTACTTGAGAGGGCTGATGCCGTCGGCGCCGAAAGCCCCTGATCCGTATATGTTCTTGATGAGCAGTCCGAAGATGGCCGCGAAGCCGGAGAAGGTGCCGAAGGTGATGACGTAGAGCACGGTCATCAACCAGGTGTGCTTGTTGCGGAAGATGTCGAATTGGTCGCGTGTGCGCGCCACCTTGATGGGCACCGAACGCAACAGCAGCCAAGAGGCGATTGCCCCCACGAGCACCAACGGAACCCAGGCGTACCCCGCGTTCTGGTAATACGCCTCCTTGGTGATCCCCTTCGCCTCATTGACGACGTGTTGCGGGGCGCCGATGGCGGTGGCGAAGGCGCCCCCGAGAAGCATGAAGCCGACGATCCACGGCGTCGCGAGTTGCACGATGCTCACGCCGAAGTTGCCTACACCTGCCTGGACTCCCAAGGCGGTGCCTTGCTTGGAGCGCGGGAAGAAATACGAAGTGCTCGGCATGAAGCCCGAGAACGCGCCGCCGCCGATGCCCGCGAAGACGCCCAGCATCAGGAGCACGCCATACGGGGTGTCCGGGTTCTGAACCGCGAGCGCCCAACCGATGAAGGGCACGA
>JAYTGI010000026.1:0-2813 GCA_043733605.1 Demequina sp.
GTCTCGAGGACCTGGCCGACGTTCATGCGGCCGGGAACACCCAAGGGGTTGAGGATCACGTCGACAGGGGTTCCATCCTCGAGGAATGGCATGTCCTCGATCGGGAGGATCGTCGAGATGACGCCCTTGTTGCCGTGACGCCCTGCGAGCTTGTCGCCTTCCTGGATCTTGCGGCGCTGAGCAATGTAGACGCGCACCAGCTGGTTGACGCCAGCGGGCAGGTCGTCACCATCTTCCTCAGTGAAGACACGGACTCCGATGACGGTGCCCATCTCGCCGTGAGGGACCTTGAGCGACGTGTCGCGCACCTCGCGGGCCTTCTCACCAAAAATGGCGCGCAACAGGCGCTCCTCGGGCGTGAGCTCAGTCTCTCCCTTGGGTGTGACCTTGCCGACGAGGATGTCACCTGCGCGAACCTCGGCGCCAATGCGCACGATGCCGCGCTCGTCGAGGTCAGCAAGGACCTCTTCGGACGCGTTCGGGATGTCCCGAGTGATCTCCTCGGGACCGAGCTTCGTGTCGCGAGCGTCGACCTCGTGCTCCTCGATGTGAATCGAGGAGAGCGTGTCGTCCTGGACGAGGCGCTGCGACAGGATGATCGCGTCCTCGAAGTTGTGACCCTCCCAGCACATAAACGCGACGAGCACGTTCTTGCCAAGAGCGAGGTCGCCGTTGTCGGTCGCGGGACCATCGGCCAGAACCGCACCCACCTCGACACGGTCGCCCTCATCCACAAGCACGCGCTGGTTGTAGCTCGTGCCCTGATTCGAACGCTCGAACTTGGCGATGCGGTAAGAGCCCACGGTGCCGTCGTCGTTGGCAACTGTCACCAAGTCGGAACTGACCTCGGACACCACGCCGGCCTTGGTCGCGATGACCACGTCACCTGCGTCGACCGCCGCGCGGCGCTCCATGCCGGTACCGACGAGCGGCGCCTCGGAGCGGACAAGCGGAACCGCCTGGCGCTGCATGTTGGCACCCATGAGGGCGCGGTTGGCGTCGTCGTGCTCCAGGAACGGGATCAGCGCCGTAGCGACAGACACCATCTGGCGCGGGGAGACGTCGATGTAGTCGACCGCGTCAGGCGCAACGAACTCCACCTCGCCACCCTTGGCACGCACGAGGACGCGCTCGTCAGAGAAGCCGCCTTTGGGGCCCGTGAGTCCACCAGCGGCCGAGTTGGCCTGCGCGATGACGTAGCGGTCCTCGTCGTCGGCCGTGAGGTAGTCAATCTTGTCGGTGATCTTGCCCTTGACCACCTTGCGATAAGGCGTCTCGACAAAGCCGAGTGGGTTGATGCGACCAAACGAAGCGAGCGAACCGATCAGGCCGATGTTCGGGCCTTCAGGCGTCTCAATGGGGCACATGCGACCGTAGTGCGATGCGTGAACGTCACGCACCTCCATGCCTGCGCGATCACGAGACAGACCACCAGGGCCAAGCGCTGACAAGCGACGCTTGTGGGTCAGACCCGCGAGAGGGTTGTTCTGGTCCATGAACTGCGACAGCTGCGAGGTTCCGAAGAACTCGCGGATGGCGGCGACAACGGGGCGCGTGTTGATCAGGGTCTGCGGAGTGATGGCCTCAACATCCTGGGTCGTCATGCGCTCGCGAACCACGCGCTCCATGCGGGACAGGCCCGTGCGGATCTGGTTCTGAATGAGCTCTCCCACCGCGCGAATGCGGCGGTTGCCGAAGTGGTCGATGTCGTCCGTCTCGACGATCACGTCGCCGTGTTCGCCCTTGAGCGAGGTGTGACCTGCGTGCGCCGCGGCGATGTACTTGACCGTGGCGACGATGTCATCGACGCCAAGAACGGAGTCGCCAAGTACCTTGGTGAGGCCAAGCTTCTTGTTGAGCTTGAAGCGGCCCACCTTGGCGAGGTCGTAGCGCTTGGGGTTGAAGTAGAAGTTGTCGAGCAAGTTCTGCCCGGCCTCGACCGTGGGCGGCTCGCCCGGACGTAGCTTGCGGTACAGGTCGACGAGCGCGTCCTCACGAGTGTGGACGGTGTCCTTCTCGAGCGTGTCGAGAACCGAGGGGTAAGCGGCGAACTCGCGGGCGATGTCGTCGTCCGACAGGCCGAGGGCCTTGAGGAACAGCGTCACCGACTGCTTGCGCTTGCGGTCAACGCGCACGCCGACTGCGTCGCGCTTGTCGATCTCAAACTCGAGCCAGGCACCGCGCGAAGGAATCATCTTCGCGGTGTAAATGTCCTTGTCGGACGTCTTGTCTGCCGTGGACTCGAAGTACACACCAGGCGAACGGACGAGCTGCGACACAACGACGCGCTCCGTGCCGTTGATGATGAACGTGCCACGAGGGGACATCAAGGGGAAGTCGCCCATAAACACCGTCTGCGACTTGATCTCGCCGGTGGTGTTGTTCATGAACTCGGCCGTCACGAACAGCTGAGCGGAGTAGGTAAAGTCCTTCTCCTTGCACTCCTCTGGCGAGTGACGGGGCTCCTCGAAGTACGGGTCCGAGAAACTGAGCGACATCGTCTGGCCGAAGTCCTCGATAGGAGAAATCTCCTCGAAGATCTCCTGGAGGCCAGCGATCTCGGGAACGTCGTTGCGGCCGGCCTTCTTGGCGGCTTCAACGCGCTCCTTCCAGAGAGTGTTGCCCAGTAGCCAGTCGAACGACTCGGTCTGAAGCCCGATGAGGTTAGGAACCTCAACTGGCTCAGCGACCTGAGCGAACGAAATACGGCTAGAAAAGCGGTTGGCGAATGCGGAATCGGTGCGCGAGGCAGCCAATGGGTGGTCCTTCCCATCACGTTGGTACGGTTCCGCGTTGCCTGAGCCACGGCTCCA
>JAYTGI010000027.1:0-2811 GCA_043733605.1 Demequina sp.
CGCCGAATTCTTCGGTGACGATGCGATCCCACGCGCCGCCGGTGTTCAATGCGCTCACCGCGGCGGCCGCTCCAACCGCGAGTGATGCGGCCGTAAGGGCTAGCCTCCCCGGTTGGCGCAGCGCGTTGCGGCGGCCCATGGACAGAGCCCTGCCCCAACGTGGCGCAACGATGGTGCGACGAGGCGTGCGCGCTGGAGCGGTCGCCCCCGAGGCGATGCCTTCTCGTACGGGCACGCGACTGAGCCTCCGCACGGGCAATATCACTGCCGCGAGAGGTATCGCCAGAGCGATCACCGCCTGCACGGGGAACACCCACCACGACGCGACGAGCGAGGTCCCGTCGAGGTTGAGCAGCAAGAGCGCGAAGCGGCTGAGGCCCCACGTACCCGCCACCCCGCCGACGACGCCAAACGCAAGGCCAGCGCCCGCCACCAAGGAGAGGGCTGCGAGGTAGATTCGCGTCACTTGAGCCGACGTGGCGCCGCCCGTCTTCATCACCGCGATGTGCCCTGTGGATCGCTTCACCTCGGCCACCACGAGAGCGGTGACAAGCGCTACGGCTGCCACGAAAGCGACGATGCCGAACGCCTGCAGCAGGTAAAGAAGCGTCTCCATGACACCGCTCGCTGGATGCTTGCCTGGGACGGGCACGGTGACGTGCTCGACGCTGAAGCCCCCCGCCTCGTACTCCGCGACCACCGCGTCGGCAATGGCGCGGTTTTGTTCGCGGGTGAGAGCGGGGGAGGTACGGATGGCTAGCTCGCTCAGTCCGCCAAGAACTCCCGCGTCGGTGAGTGTCTCCGGCGCCACATAGCCGATCACTTGGCCGGTCATCGACGCGGGAGTGCGACCGGCGTCGTGAGCGAGGCCAACTACGGTGAGTGACGTGCCTCCTCTGGGAGATGTCACATCAATGATGTCGCCGACCGCGACGTCGGCGGTCCTGAGTGACGCCCGCTCGACGACGATCTGGCCGCGTGCGGGGGGCCACTGGCCGCTCTCGCCAAATGCCCTGCCGATTCGCCACTCGTCAAAGTTGTTGACCGCAACCAGGGTGAGCGTTTGCCACCCTTCGACCGACGCGATGCGCACGGTGGCTTCGCGTCTGGCCTCCGCATCCTCAACCCCTGGCACGGTCAGCGCGAGCCCGGCCTGTGCGCTCACGTCTTCCGTGAACTGGATCGTCGCTTCCGCAGGCGACGTCGACTCGAAGCTGGATTTGATGGTGCGATCGATCACGGTATAGGCACCAAGGATCGAGCCCACCGCGCCGACTCCCACTGCGATCACGGCAATCATGAGACGGGTGCGGCTTGCATTGGCGCGCAATATGCCGCGCGTGAGTGAGGAGCGGGCGGTCATGCGTCGCTCGCGATGCGGCCATCGGTGATCGTGATGACCCGATCGAGAAGAGCAGAGCGCTCGCGATCATGGGTCACCATGAGCACGGCGGTGCCGGATTTGGTGAGGTCCTTGAGTAGCTCCAGGATCATCTCGCCCGTGTGACTATCGAGGTTCCCCGTAGGCTCGTCGGCGGCGATAAGGGGCGGGTCGTTTGCGAGCGCTCGGGCCACGGCCACGCGTTGCTGCTGGCCTCCCGACAGCGCTCCTGGCGACTTGGCGGAGTGTTCCGCAAGGCCGACGGAGGCGAGCAGGTCGAGGGCTTTGTCCAGGCGATCGTGTCGTGGGCGCGTACCGAGAAAGTCCATAGGGAGCATCACGTTTTCGACCACTGTGAGGGTGGGGATGAGCTGAGGGAATTGGAAGACGACGCCGATGTGAGCGCCGCGCCACCGCGCCAACGAGTCCTCGTCGAGGTCGGTGACGTCGCGTCCCGCGACCGCGACAGTGCCCGAAGTGGGCCGGTCGATTCCGGTCGCGAGATTGAGCAAGGTGGACTTTCCCGAGCCGGAGGCTCCCACTACTCCCACGAATTGACCAGGGAATACGGTGAGGTTGGCATCGGCGATGCCCGCCAAGTGTCCGTCTGGGGTGGGGTAGCGGCGCGAGGCGTTCTCGAGAGCCAACACGTGGGTGTCGAAGGTGACAGTCATGCGGCGTTTCCCTTACAGTTGATTCGATAGCGAACATAATGTTCGATTGCTTCGACTCAATAGAACCGCATGATGCCGCGGCAATCAATCCACAATGTGACGCCGTTGTGTGATACGGAACACTCGGCGGAAATTGCCCGGAAACGAGAGGTAGTGGAGATGTCCGAATTGCGCGACAGGCGAGTAGCGCGCACTGAACGAGCGCTCCACGAGGCGTTCTTCGCGCTCATCCAGATCAAGGACTATGACAAGGTCACTGTCCAAGACATCATCGACAAGGCCGACGTGGGTCGCTCAACGTTCTACGCGCATTACGCCACCAAGGACGACCTCTTGCTGACCTCGATGGAGCGGCTGACTGCGGACATCGACCGGTTTCTTGAGGGCGAGTCTGGACTCGAGGGGCCCGTCCTGCCTGTCCGTGGGTTGTTCCACCACGTGGCGGAGAATCGCCCGGTTTTCGCCTCGCTGTTTGGCACGCGAGGTATCGAACTCTGCTTGCAGGCGGCCACGGACATGCTGAGAGCGCGCGCCTTGGATACCCTGCGTGAGCGCGCGGCGCTTGGTCAACGGCACCCGATCGACTCGAAGACCCGTGCGGCATTCCTTGCAGGCGCTTTGATGGCGTTTGTGGGCTGGTGGCTAGACGAGGGCTTCCCACTCACACCTGACGAGGCGGCCGATGCCTTCGACTCCCTCGTCGCGAGCGCTTGACGATCAGTCACCACTCGGAGCCGCACGCGCCCCTCGCGTCGT
>JAYTGI010000028.1:0-2752 GCA_043733605.1 Demequina sp.
TCGTCGGCCTGGTCGCGAGGCAAGTGTCCATACGCGGTGGCGATCGCCCATTCGGGCGTGGCGATTGGGCATCCGTGCCAGAGTGCGAATGGTGGACGCTCCGCGATGCGTTTGAGGGTGAGCCAGGGTGGCGCGTTCCGCGACATGGGCATTGGCGCGGTCACCACGAGGATTCGCGGCGGGTCGCACAGACCCCATGCCGATGCCGCAGCCGCGCCGATGACGACCGAGCCGGAGCCGACCCACGTTGTTGCGGCGTGCGCCCGCGTCAACGTCGACTCGGCGTGCTCGGATGCGCAGTAAAGCGCTGGCAGCACCCGCACGACCGCGCCGCTGCGGACTGCGGCCCGGAGTGCCGGCCGAGACCAGCGGCGCTCGATCGCGTGCCACGTGAATGCGTGGGGTGTGCGTCGAAGCGAATCGATGAGTGGAACGGCGTCGTTGTTTCGCATGCACGAGGAGTACCGCAAGCCGGGCGGCCGCGGCGGCCGCGTGGGACCGATCTGTGGATAGCGACTGGTCACCAGCGCCGACTGCGACGCGGGCGGGCGCCGGGAGTGGTCACCAGCGCCGACTGCGACGCGGGCGGACCGCGTCTACAGCGTCGGGCTGGGGCCGTTGGTGCCGCCAACGCCCCCGCCGGTGCCGCCGTTGCGACGAAATTGCCTCGCCTTGCGAGCCGTGCGCTTGGGCGTCGGGTTTTCGGCGCGCCTGAGCCGGAGCTCGTAGGCGCGCTTGCGCGGCTGGGGCACCGTCACATGCAACAGGGGGCCAGTGAGGCGAACCAGCACCGTCACCACCACGGCAATCGTGGTGGTGACAATCGGCCGAGTGCTTGTGTATAGCAGGGAATATGCTGCAGCACCCGCCAGTCCCGCGATCGCCTCGGGAGGGCCCAAGTACATGATCGAAGACGGTCTACCCTGGAGCAAATCTGCGAGAATCAGGCCTCCCACCGAAGCGATGGTGCCGATGAGGATCGAGGGAAGCCGGTCGAGTCCGGCGAGCAGCGCCGCGTTCGTGCCCACGGACGCAAACAGGCCGACGATGAGCGCGTCGACCGCCCAAAGCACCGAGCCGAGCTTGCGCAAGTAATACAGGAAGAGCGCCCCGATTCCCGTGGCAACGAAAGCGGTGAGCAGGTACAGCGGGTCCCTGAAGGCGGCGGGCGGCAGGTTGCCAAGCAACACGTCGCGCACGATTCCGCCGCCGAACCCCATTGCGGCCGCCAGCGTGAAGACGCCCACAAGATCGGTGCGGTCATCCTCTCCGGCGCGAATGGTGCCGCCCAGGGCCCCTGCGAAAACCGCGAGCAGGTTGATCGCGAGGGGGATCTCGAGGACATCGGGGGTGGGCACGCCCCCAGGGTAGGCCCGGACGGGTGGGATCGCGGCCGACGCGGGGAGCGAGCCGCGTGGCCGAGGGGAGCGGGCGCCGCAACCGAGGGGAGCGGGCGATGGCATACGAAGCGACCGCGACGCCCGGCCTTCCGCGGTGCGCTGAACGCCCGCTGCGACTTGCGGAGTGAGCGCTCACTCACTTAGGATGCCCAAGTGACGTCACCCACCCCAAGTAGAGCCCCTCGCATGTCGGTCGAGGACAGGCGCGAGTCGATTCTCGACGCGGCGATGCCCCTCCTCAAGGAGCAGGGCGCGGAGGTCACGACCAAGCAGATCGCCGATGCCGCAGGCATTGCGGAGGGAACGATCTTCCGTGCCTTCGCGGACAAGCACGACCTGGTGCGCGCGGCCGTGGCGAGATACATGGATCCAGCGCCCACGCTCACGATGCTGCGAGCGATCGACACGGATCGGCCGCTCGAACAAAAGGTCTCGGCTGTCGTTGACATCATCAGTTCACGCTTTCGCGGCGTGGTTGGAATCATGAATGCGCTCGGAGTCCACCATGGACCCCCGCCAGGAATGACCAGCCCGCACCATGGCAAGGGAACGATTCCGCCGGCGCGCACCGTCACCGAGGCCCTCTTCGAGCCCGATGCCGAGCGGCTGCGGATGTCTCCGGCCGAGGCGGTTCACTTCATTCGCCTGTTGTGCTTCGCCAATTCGGTCCCCACTATCGCGGCGGGCCGCGAACTGAGCACCTCGGATCTCACAGACTTCATACTTCGCGGTATTTCAAAGGAAGGTCAGTAACCCCATGTTGTGGAAACTCCTCGTGCGCTCAGTAGCGCCTTATCGCGGACTGCTCGCCGGCGTCGTGACCTTCCAACTCGCGCAATCGATCGCCAACCTGATCCTGCCAGGGCTCAACGCCGACATCATCGACAAGGGCGTGGTCACCGGTGACACCGGCTACATCTGGCGCATCGGCTCTCTCATGCTGGGGCTGTCGTTTGTCCAGGCGGCGTGCGCCGTCACGGGCGTGTACTTCGGCGCCAAGCTCGCGATGCGCGTCGGCCGCGACATGCGTGCCCAGGTGTTCGCTCGTGTAGGCACGTTCTCTGAGAACGAGGTGCAGAACTTCGGGGCACCCTCGCTCATTACGCGCTCGACGAACGACGTCCAACAGGTCCAGATGCTCGTGCTTCTGAGCGCAACACTGCTGGTATCGACGCCGTTCATGGCGATCGGCGGCATCATCATGGCGCTGCGCCAAGATGCAGGCCTGTCCTGGATCATGGTGGTAGCGATCCCCATCCTGCTGATCGGAATGGGCCTCATCATCACGCGCATGGTGCCCCACTTCAGGCGCATGCAGAAGCGCATCGACGTGGTCAACAAGGTCCTCCGCG
>JAYTGI010000029.1:0-2749 GCA_043733605.1 Demequina sp.
CGCAAAACGCTCGACTGGGCCACCCCCGCCGAGCAATTCCGTGATCTACTCATCAGTACCTAACCACCCCAGTGTTGCAACAACCACTGGAATCCAAGGAGCACTCCCGCCAGGGCGTGACGGCCCACCACTTCTACACGAATCGCGGCGAACATGGCGGCTGCCGTCACCGCGCATGCGGCGGCGAGCCACGAGTACGCGTCGCCTGGGAATCGCAACAGCAACACGGTGTACGCGGCGAAGACCCCTCCCTCCGCGAGGAGGTACCAGCGGACGACGAAGCTGCGGCGTCGTTGCTCGCGAGCGCGATCCACTTCAAGCGCGGCGTGCGCCTGTGCGAGGGAGTCGGCTACTCCCATTCGCCCTCCGCTGCGGGCGAATGTCACCCTGCGACACCCGAGCGGCCGTGGCCTGCGACTACTCCCATTCGATGGTCCCAGGCGGCTTGGACGTGACGTCAAGCACGACGCGATTGACGCCGGGCACCTCGTTGGTGATGCGGTTGGAGATGTGCGCGAGCACCTCGTAGGGCACGCGGCTCCAGTCGGCGGTCATCGCGTCCTCGCTCGACACTGGGCGCAAAACAATCGGATGACCGTACGTGCGGCCGTCGCCCTGGACGCCCACCGAACGGACATCGGCCAAGAGGACGACGGGACACTGCCAGATGTCGCGGTCGAGGCCTGCCTTGGTGAGCTCCTCGCGGGCGATCGCGTCCGCCGCCTGGAGGATGTCGATGCGCTCCTGCGTGACCGCGCCGATGATGCGGATGCCGAGCCCTGGTCCTGGGAACGGCTGGCGCCACACGATCTCTTCAGGCAAACCGAGCTCGAGGCCCACCGCGCGCACCTCATCCTTGAAGAGCGAGCGCAGCGGCTCTACCAGGTCGAACTTGAGGTCGTCAGGCAGCCCTCCCACGTTGTGGTGGCTCTTAATGTTGGCCGCGCCCTCTCCACCGCCAGACTCGACGACGTCGGGGTAAAGCGTCCCCTGAACCAGGAACTTCACCTCTTCGCCAAGATCTGTGTCGTGCACCAACTTGCGGGCTTCTGCCTCGAAGGCCCTAATGAATTCGCGGCCGATGATCTTGCGCTTGGTTTCCGGATCGGTCACGCCCGCGAGCGCGTCGAGGAAGCGATCGCGCTCGTTGGCGACCACAAGGCGCACGCCGGTCGCGGCCACAAAGTCGCGCTCGACCTGCTCGGCCTCGCCCGCGCGCAGCAATCCGTGGTCAACAAAGACGCATGTCAGCTGATCCCCCACGGCCCTCTGCACGAGAGCGGCGGCCACCGCGGAATCGACCCCGCCCGACAGACCACAAATTACTTGAGCGGGGCCCACCTGGGCGCGAATGCGCGCCACTTGCTCGTCGATGACGTTGGCGCTCGTCCAGTCGGGGGTGAGACCCGCGACGGAGTAAAGGAAGTTCTCGAGCGCGGCTTGGCCTAACGGCGTGTGCTTGACCTCGGGGTGCCACTGCACGCCCGCCAGCCTGCGGGCGGTGTCCTCGAAGGCCGCGACGGGAGCGCCCTCGGTGGTCGCGAGCACGGTGAATCCTGCGGGGGCCTCGTGAACCGAGTCGCCGTGGCTCATCCACACCGTCTGCTCGGCGGGACTTCCTGCCAAGGTGGCGCCGGCGTCGGCGATGCTCGCCGTGGTGCGGCCATACTCGCGAAGGCCAGTCTTGGCGACGGTGCCTCCCAGCGCCTTCGCCATGAGCTGGAACCCGTAGCAAATGCCAAACACAGGAACACCCGTGTCGTAGACCGCCGGGTCAACCTGGGGGGCGCCGTCCTCGTACACAGACGAGGGGCCTCCTGACAGGATGATCGCCGTCGGGTTCTTCGCGAGCATGTCCGCGGCACTCATGGAGTGGGGGACGATTTCGGAATACAGGTGTGCCTCGCGCACGCGGCGGGCGATCAGCTGGGCGTACTGGGCCCCGCAGTCAACGACGAGGACGGGACGATGCTGTGTGGTCACGCGTCAAGGCTAGCGGCGACCTCGCGGGACACCCGCCGCTCCATCACAAAGGACATTGCGGGAACGACGCCGCCGAGCACCATCGTCATGAGGCGTCCGAGCTGCCACTTCATGCGCCGCCACAGGTCCGCGCATGCGAGGACGTAGACCATGAAGATCCAGCCGTGAACGATACCGATCACCAGCGCGACCGACAGGAACGACTGGTTTTCCCAACCTGCGGCTTTGCCGATGTACTTCACGAGCGTCACTACCGTGAGCAACAGCAAGAACGAACCGGTCACGAATGCCATGACGCGATAGCGCTTGAGCGCTCCTTGGACGGGGGCGGGGGTCATGCGTCCTCCTCGGCAGTCTGTTCGCGACCATTGTCCCGCATCCACCGCACGGCGAGCACCGCGGCGAAGAGCCCGAACAGCCACCACTCGGCGGAATACGTCAGCGATCTCACATCGACGCGCTTCTGGTCGGGGGGCGCGGGCAGGGCCCTCCAACCTGGTGCGGGAGAGTCGGCAACGACAAAGTACGAGTACACAGGGGCCGTCCAGTGCTGGGCCAGGGAAGCCGTCGACATCGAGCCCAACCACACTGCCCCACGCACGGGCGCGTCGTCAGGGGGCGGGGCAAGGCCCTCTCCCCCTCGCACGTATCCCGTCACATGAGCACTTCCGCCGACGGCATGCGCGGCAGTGGCAGCGGCAAAGGCCTCGTCTGCAGGCAACCAACCCGCCATCACGCCCAGGGTGCCCTCGGCGCCAGTGCCAGT